>DAIDKA010000281.1 GCA_027451085.1 Gammaproteobacteria bacterium | reverse complement strand
GCACGGCACGCTGAACATCGCCATGAACCGCATCGGCGCCAAGTCGGTGTCGGGCGAGGGCGGCGAGGACCCGGCTCGTTACAAGCCGGCGCCCAACGGCGACAACGCCAATTCCGCCGTCAAGCAGGTGGCCTCGGGCCGCTTCGGCGTCACCAGCGAGTACCTGGTCAGTGCCCGGGAGATCCAGATCAAGATGGCGCAGGGCGCCAAGCCCGGCGAGGGCGGCCAGCTGCCGGGGACCAAGGTATACCCCTGGGTGGCCAAGACCCGTCACACCACCGCAGGGGTGGGCCTGATCTCCCCGCCGCCGCACCATGACATCTATTCCATCGAGGATCTCGCGGAACTGATCCACGACCTCAAGAACGCCAACCGCGACGCGCGCATCAGCGTGAAGCTGGTAGCGGAGGTCGGCGTGGGCACCATCGCCGCGGGCGTCGCCAAGGCGCACGCCGAAGTGGTGCTCATCAGTGGCTACGACGGCGGCACCGGCGCCTCGCCGCAGACCTCGATCCAGCACGCCGGCCTGCCGTGGGAGCTGGGCCTGGCCGAGGCCCACCAGACCCTGGTGCTGAACAACCTGCGCAGCCGCATCACCGTGGAGACCGACGGCCAGTTGAAGACCGGTCGCGACGTCGCCATCGCAGCCTTGCTGGGCGCGGAGGAGTTTGGTTTTGCCACCGCGCCGCTTGTCACCCTGGGTTGCATCATGATGCGCGTGTGCCACCTGAACACCTGTCCTGCGGGTGTGGCCACCCAGGACCCGCAGCTGCGCGCGCGCTTCGCCGGCGACCCGCAGCACGTGGTGAACTTCATGCACTTCATCGCCCAGGACCTGCGCGAGATCATGGCGCAGCTGGGCTTCCGCACCATCGAGGAGATGGTCGGCCGCGTCGACCGGCTGGAGCCGCGCCGCGCGGTCGAGCATTGGAAGGCGCGTGGCTTTGATTTCAGCAACATCCTGTACCAGCCGGACCTGGGGCCGGAGGTCGGCCGCCACTGCACCGACATACAGGACCACGGCCTGGACAAGTCGCTGGATGTCACCCGGCTGCTCGACATCTGCAAGCCCGCCATCGAGCGTGGCGAGAGGGTCAGCGCCGAACTGCCCATCCGCAACGTCAACCGCGTGGTCGGCACCATCACCGGCAGCGAGATCACGCGCCGCTGGGGTTCAAAGGGCCTGGCCGACGACACGGTGCAGATCCTGTTCCGGGGTTCGGCGGGCCAGAGCTTCGGCGCCTTCATGCCGCCTGGCATGACCTTCCGCCTGGAAGGCGACGCCAACGACTACGTCGGCAAGGGGCTGTCCGGCGGTCGCATCATTGTCGCGCCCTCGCCTGAAGCGAGCTTCGTGCCGGAGGACAACATCATCGTCGGCAACGTGGCTCTCTACGGCGCCACGCGTGGTGAGGCATATTTCCGCGGCATGGCCGGCGAGCGCTTCGCGGTCCGTAACAGCGGCGTGCAGACGGTCGTGGAAGGCGTGGGTGATCACGGCTGTGAATACATGACGGGTGGGCGCGTGGTCGTGCTGGGACCCACGGGCCGCAATTTCGCCGCCGGCATGTCCGGAGGCATCGCCTACGTGTTCGATCCGGCAGGGGACTTCAGGAACCACGTCAATGCCCAGATGGTCGCGCTCACCGGCGTCGCTGATCCGGAGGATCTGGCTGAACTGCGCGGCCTCATCGAACGGCACTGGCAGTTCACCAGGAGCGGCAAGGCCCGGCGCCTGCTGGACTCCTGGGAGCTGGTCGCGCCGAAGTTCGTGAAGGTGATGCCGAAGGATTACGCCCGCGTGCTGGCCTGCATCAAGCGCGCGCACGACCAGGGACTGACCGGTGACGAGGCCGTGATGGCCGCATTTGAAGAAAACGCCCGCGACCTCGCTCGCGCCGGCGGCAATTGAGAATCGCAATGGGAAAGCCAACAGGGTTCATCGAGTATCTGCGGGAACTGCCCGTGGACCGCACGCCGCTGGAGCGCATCCAGGACTGGCGTGAGTTCCATTTCCACATGGAGGACAAGCGCCTGCGGCAGCAGGGCGCGCGCTGCATGGACTGCGGCGTGCCCTTCTGCCATACCGGCAAGCTGCTGAACGGCGGCGCCTCGGGTTGCCCCGTCAACAACCTGATCCCCGAGTGGAACGACCTGGTCTACCGCGGCCTGTGGCGCGAAGCGCTGGAGCGCCTGCACAAGACCAACAACTTCCCCGAGTTCACCGGCCGGGTGTGTCCGGCGCCCTGCGAAGGCTCCTGCGTGCTGGGCATCAATGCTCCGCCCGTGACCATCAAGAACATCGAGAACTCGATCATCGACAAGGGTTGGGAAGAGGGCTGGGTGACCCCGTCCGAACCGGCCGAACGCACCGGCAAAAAAGTTGCCGTGGTGGGCTCTGGTCCCGCCGGCCTGGCCGCGGCCGCGCAGCTGAACTCAGCGGGCCACACGGTCACCGTGTTCGAGCGCGCGGACCGTCCGGGTGGCCTGCTGATGTACGGCATCCCGAACATGAAGCTGGACAAGCGCGAGGTCGTGCTCCGGCGTATCAAGCTCATGGAGCAGTCGGGCGTCAAGTTTGTCTGCAACGCCAATGTCGGCACCAACATCGAGCCGTCATCCCTGCTCAAGGACTTCGATGCGGTGGTGCTGTGCACCGGCGCCACCCAGGCCCGCGATCTGAACGTCGAGGGACGGGAACTGTCCGGCGTGCACTTCGCCATGGAATACCTCACCGCCAGCACGCAGTCGCTGCTGGGCGCCGGGCCGGATAAATCCCCGATCCACGCGAAGGACAAGGACGTCGTCGTGATCGGTGGCGGCGACACCGGCACCGACTGCGTGGGCACGGCCCTGCGCCAGGGCTGCCGCAGTGTCACCCAGTTCGAGATCATGCCGCGTCCGCCGCAGGATCGCGCGGCCGACAACCCGTGGCCGGAGTGGCCGCGTGTGTACCGCACCGACTACGGCCAGGAGGAAGCCGCGGCCCGTTTCGGCAGCGACCCGCGCGTGTTCGTCACCACCGTAAAGAAATTCACTGGTGAGCAGGGCCGCGTGGCCAGGCTCGCCACGGTGCAGGTCGGCTGGGAACAAGGCGCCGATGGCCGCCCGCGGGTGCTGGAGGTCGCAGGTTCCGAGCAGACGCGACCGGCGCAGCTGGTGTTGCTCGCCATGGGCTTCCTGGGACCGGAGCAGCAGCTGCTCGCTGACCTGGGGCTCGACATGGATGCACGCACCAACATCGAAGCCGCTTACGGCCGGTTCTCGACCAACGTGAAGGGCGTGTTCGCCGCCGGTGATTGCCGCCGTGGCCAGAGCCTGGTGGTGTGGGCCATCAACGAGGGCCGCGGTGCCGCACGCGAGTGCGACCGTTACCTGATGGGTTCCACCGATCTACCATAGCAGGTACCCATGACCGGCAGCATCATCCCGCGTCCTGCTGAAAAACACTGAGAAGAATCAAGCGCCTGGCTGTTGATCGGCGCGCGTCCGCGCCGGCTTGGGGAGTGATCTGAGGCAATCACCTCGATCCTGACCGGCGATGACATCACCTCGAGCCCGCCTCCGATACGGTCGTCGTGAAGCTCCGCTATTTCCCACCGGGCAAGAATGACGCCGTGCGTACTGACGTTGCCACAGGTGGCACGGTTCACGAAGTGACTCTCCTGCCGGATGCGCCTATCGTGTGCTGTGAACCGCTCGTCTGTCATCCGCGTTGATAGTGCAGGTAACATCATCAGGTGGCACGGTTCCTGCTTATGCTTTGACTGAACAGCTTTACTGACTCGACTGGAGTAACGCCATGGATGTCATCAGCCACTTCAGCGCCCGCTATGAGCGCACACGCGAAGACGTGCTCTCGCTGGAGGAGTACCTGGCGTTGTGCAAACGTGATCCCGGCGCTTACGCCACGGCGGCCGAGCGTATGCTCAAGGCCATCGGCGAACCGGAAATGCTGGATACGCGCAGTGATCCGCGCCTGTCGCGCATCTTCGCCAACAAGGTGATGAAGCTGTATCCAGCGTTCCGCGAGTTCTACGGCATGGAGGACGCCATCGAGCAGGTGGTGTCCTACTTCCGCCATGCCGCCCAGGGCCTGGAGGAGAAAAAGCAGATCCTGTACCTGCTGGGTCCGGTGGGCGGGGGCAAGAGTTCCATCGCCGAACGGCTCAAGCAGCTCATGGAGCAGGTGCCGTTCTACGCCATCCAGGGCTCACCGGTGAACGAGTCGCCGCTGGGCCTGTTCGACCCGGCGGAGGACGGGGCCATTCTGGAGCGCGAATACGGCATCCCGCGCCGCTACCTGCAGCGCATCCTCTCGCCCTGGGCCGTCAAGCGGCTGGAGGAATTCGGCGGCGACATCCGCAAGTTCAAGGTGGTCAGGCGCTATCCCTCCATCCTCAAGCAGACAGGCGTGGCCAAGACCGAACCGGGCGATGAGAACAACCAGGACATCTCCAGCCTCGTCGGCAAGGTGGACATCCGCAAGCTCGAAACCTATGCGCAGGACGATCCCGATGCCTACAGCTACTCGGGCGGGCTGTGCCTGGCCAACCAGGGTCTGTTGGAATTCGTGGAGATGTTCAAGGCCCCCATCAAGGTGCTGCACCCGCTCCTGACGGCCACCCAGGAAGGCAACTTCAAGGGTACCGAAGGCTTCGGTGCGATTCCGTTCGACGGCATCGTGCTGGCCCACAGCAATGAAAGCGAGTGGAAGACCTTCCGCAACAACAAGAACAACGAAGCCTTCCTCGATCGCATCTACATCGTCAAGGTGCCGTACTGCCTGCGAGTGTCCGAAGAGATCAAAATCTACGAGAAACTGGTGCGCAATTCCTCATTGGTCAAGGCGCCCTGCGCTCCCGGCGCGCTGAAGATGATGGCGCAGTTCTCGGTGCTGACCCGGCTCAAGGAGCCGGAAAACTCCAGCCTGTTCAGCAAGATGCAGGTCTACGACGGCGAGAGCCTCAAGGATACCGACCCCAAGGCCAAGTCCATCCAGGAATACCGCGACTATGCGGGGGTGGACGAGGGCATGGCCGGCATTTCCACGCGCTTTGCCTTCAAGATCATTTCCAAGGTCTTCAACTTCGACAGCAGCGAAGTCGCGGCCAACCCGGTGCACCTGATGTATGTGCTGGAGCAGCAGATCGAGCGCGAGCAGTTTCCTCCGGAAACCGAGCAGAAGTTCGTCGGCTACATCAAGGAAACCCTCGCGCCGCGCTATGCCGAGTTCATCGGCAAGGAAATCCAGACCGCGTACCTGGAAAGCTATTCCGAGTACGGGCAGAACATTTTTGACCGCTACGTGACCTACGCCGATTACTGGATCCAGGACCAGGAATACCGCGACGTCGACACGGGTGAGGTGTTCGACCGCGCGGCCCTGAACGCCGAGCTCGAGAAGATCGAAAAGCCCGCCGGCATCGCCAACCCCAAAGATTTCCGCAACGAGATCGTCAACTTCGTGTTGCGTGCGCGGGCCGGCAACAACGGGCGCAATCCGCAGTGG
>DAIDKA010000280.1 GCA_027451085.1 Gammaproteobacteria bacterium | reverse complement strand
AGCACCACGCCGATGGACTGCGCCGTCAGCACGCCCACCAGCACGGCCGTGAACAGCCGCGCGAACAGACTGCGCGGCCAGAAGCAGGTGAACCTCAGGCGGGCGGGCGGCGCCGCCTCAGGCGGTCTCGACGCCGACGCCGATGACATAGCCCTCCCCGTAGACCGTCTTGATGATCTGCGAGGCACGGGCGTTGTCACCGAGCAGCTGGCGCAGGCGGCTCACACGCACATCGATGCTGCGGTCCTGGGGATCGGCTTCGCGGCCGCGCAGCAGCGTGGCGAGTTGCGCGCGTGACAGCACCCGCGACGGCGACGCCAGCAGCACCGTCAGCAGCCGGTACTCGGCGCCGCTCAGCGGGATACGACTGCCATCGCTGTCTGTCAGGGTGCGGGTGGCCGTGTCGAGCACCCAGCCGCCGAAGCGGAATGTGCGCACCGGCACATCCACGGCGCTGGCAGAGGAACGGCGCAGCACCGCCTTCACGCGTGACAGCAGTTCGCGTGGATTGAAGGGCTTGGGCAGGTAGTCGTCGGCGCCGGATTCCAGGCCGTCGATGCGGTCCTCGTCCTCCCCGCGCGCGGTGAGCATGATGACCGGGATCTGTGAGTGCCGGCGCAGCTCACGGCACAGGGTCATGCCGTTTACGCCAGGCAGCATGACGTCCAGCACGATGAGATCGATCTTCTCCTGCTCCAGCGCGTGGGTCATGGCCTCGCCATGCTCCACGGCCGTGGCACGGAAACCGTTGCTCTCGAAGTAGCGGCCGAGCAGCGAGCGGATTTCACGGTCGTCGTCGACGATCAGCAGATGCGGGTTTGAATCGGTCATCGTGGAGTCCCTGCCGTGAGTACCGGCGCTGCGCGGGCGATAGTGGCAGATGTAACGATCTTGCGCTGCTTCAGGTTTACACCGGAAGCCCTGAATGAAACCGGAATTGCATGTCGGGCCGGGTGGCCAGGTCCGCCTCCACCCGCGCAAGCTCCTCCAGTCGTTCCCGGAACCGCAGGCCGGCCGCCGTGGCTCGTTCTTCAGCCAGTCGCAGATACAATTTGAAATGCCGCGTTTCGGAATGCGCGAGGGCGCCGTAGAACGCCCCCAGCGGGGCGGGCAGCTGCGACTCCAGCAGTACGAAGCGCTCTGCAGAGCGGGCCTCGATCAGCGCGCCGGTCAGCAGCAGGTCAAGCTTGCGTCGAGGCTCATCCGTCGCCGCTGCCGCGCGCAGCGCGCCGCCGTAACGGCCGGGGCGCTGGCGTTCATGGGGGACCTGCAGTTGCGCCATCAGCGCCTGCACCTGCTCGAAGTGCCGCAGCTCCTCGCGGGCGAGCCGCGACAGCGCCGCGGTCAGCAGCGTGTCCTCGGGGTAGGCGAAGATCAGCGCCACGGCGGTCGAGGCCGCTTTTTTCTCACAGCCCAGATGATCGACCAGCAGCTCGCGCCAGCGCTCCCGTGCCGCTGCCACCCAGGCCGGCGGCGTGGGTGCCAGCAGGATGTCCGACGGTCCGCCAGTCATGCGGCAAGTTCCCGGTCGGTGAGTTCCTGCTCGATGGCGTGGACTGCCTCGGCCGCCGAAGCGAAGCGCTCGGCCGGAACCTTGGCCAGCAGACGGCCCAGCAGCGGCTGCAGCCCCTGCAGCTCCCCGGGCAGTTCCGGCACGGGTTGCTTGCGGTGCATATAAATGATCGCCATCGGATTTTCGGCCATGAAGGGTTTGCGGCCCGTGAGCATCTCGAACAGGATCACCCCGAGGCTGTACAGGTCGCTGCGCCCGTCCATGGGCTCGCCGTGGCCCTGTTCCGGACTCATGTAGTGCGGTGTGCCCAGGATCTGCCCGACCTCGGTCAGGTCCGCGGCCAGGGCGGCATCTTTCGCCAGGCCGAAATCGATCAGCGCAATGCCACCGTCCCGGCGCATCATCACGTTGCCGGGCTTGAGGTCCCGGTGCAGCAGGCCAGCCTCATGCACGGCCTGCAGGGCACGGGCAATCGCCAACGCGATGCGCAATGAGGCCGCGATGTTCAGCGGCGACTTCATCCGCCGGCGCAAGTCCCCCGCGTCGAAGTACTCCATCACCATGTAGACGTGTTCGTCGCTGACGCCGAGATCATCCACACGCACGGCAAAGCGCGGGTCGACCCGCTGCGCCAGGTCGTGCTCGAGCAGCAGGCGCCGGAAGGCCGGATCGAGGTCAGGATCGTGTACCACGTCGCGCGCCACCTTGATGGCGACGAGTTCAGCGCTGGAATCGGCTTCGGCCAGGTGCAGCTCCGCAAACTTGCTCGTCGCAATGGTACGCACCCGCCGGTAGGCGGGGATGTACGCGTCGCTGAAACGTCGCGCGGCGGCCTCCTCGCCACTGCGTGCCCGCGCGGCACGCGCCTGCGCCTGGGTGCGTGCCGCCGCCTCGACGGCTGCCACCAGTTCCGTCTCCGGCACTCGCGCCAGGTCCACCACGGGTGCAAAACCGGCGCGCGTGGACAGCGGCCGCAGCTGCGCGGCCCCGGCGGCGGCGTTGTCCCTGCCGATCAGCACCGCATCGAAGCCCTGGGCCAGCGCCTCGACCGGCAACGGGCCACGCGTTGCAGGTGCATATTCCAGCCACTGCGTCCACGGCCAATGAGCCGTGAGCTGTGCGCGCGTATGCGCGCGCGCAACGGCATCGTTGTCCATCAGCATCAGACGCATGCGCTGAGATTACCGCAACGGGGCTCCGCCGTGCCGCGCCCACCATTCCTGCGCCGCGGCGCGGGACAGTTTCAACCCCACCACCAGGTCGCCGACATTGGTGCCGGTGGGGCCGGTGTGCAGCAGGTCGCCGGCTGCTTCGAGCGCCGGGTGCGAGTCGGCGCGCCGCAGGCAGTCCTCGACATCGAGGCCGGTGAGTGACACCCGGCCACAGGTATCACTGTCCACCAGCGCACCCGCGTCCGGCGTGGGTCCGTCGGTGCCATCGGTGCCGGCGGCCAGCAGCAACAGGTCCTCGGAGCCTGCGAGCAGACGTGCGGCCGCCAGCGCCAGGTGCTGGTTGCGGCCACCGCGGCCAGGACTGGCAGGCAGCGTGACCACCGACTCTCCGCCCCACACATGCAGTTGCGCGGACGACAGCGCCAGCTCGTGCGAAAACCGCACCGCCAGGCGCGCGGCCTCACCCTCGAAGCGTTCCGTCGCAAGGTTCACGCTCAACCCCGGCGCGGCAGCTGCGGCCGCTTGCATGGCGTCCTCGATTCGAGCCACCACCCTGCGACTGACCGCATCGGGTCCGGCCAGGGCCCTCGCCATGAGACCGCTGCCGATGACCGCGGGGTCATCACCCGGTACGTCCGAAACGAACAGCGCCCGCGCGCAGCGGCCGCGAAGGCGCTGTGCCAGCCGACCACCCTTGATCAGCGACAGTTCACCACGGCGGCGGTTCAGAGAATTGATGTCCTCGCCACTGGCAAGACCCGCGGCATTGAGCGCCGTGAGATCCGCCAGCGTGGCGCCGGGGCGCAGCACCTCCACCAGCGCCGAAGCGCCGCCCGAGACCAGGAACAGCGGCAGCACGTCTGCGGGCATCTGGTCGACGAAATCCAGCAGTCGCAGCCCGGCCGCAAGCGCACGGGCATCAGGCATGGGATGGCTGCTTTCGAGCACTTCAACACCCGGCAGGGTGGCAGCCTGCGCACCAGCATGCCCGTCCTTGGTGATGATCAGCGTGCGCTGGATGCGACCGGCCAGTGCCTCATGGGCTCCCGCGGCCATGCCACAGGCGGCCTTGCCGATGGCCGCGACCTGCACGGGAACACCCGCGGGCAGCGGGTCAGCCTGCAGGGCCCGGGCCGTGCAAGTCCTGCCGTCCACCGCCGCCAAGGCGGCACGCAGCACGGCGGCGAGCAGCTGCCGGCGCGGGTCAGGCGATCGCTGCACGGACAGGAATCACGAGTTGCGCACGACACGCAGCGCGCCACGCCTTTCCTCACCTCGGCGGCTGGCCTTGGCGGCGTCGGAGCGCTCGTCCTGCAACCGCTGCAGGTACTGTGGTGTGACGTCCCCGGTGATGTAGGAACCGGAGAAGCAGGAGGTGTCGAACTCCTTGATCTTCGCATCCTCGTGCCGGCAGGCGGCGACCAGGTCGTCGAGTGCCTGGTAGATCAGCCAGTCGGCGCCGATGAAGTTCTCGATCTCCCGGTCGGTGCGGCCGCTGGCCACCAGCTCGCTGGCGGCCGGCATGTCGATGCCGTACACGTTGGGATAGCGCACCGGCGGAGCGGCGGAGGCAAAGTACACCTTGCGGGCGCCGGCCTCGCGCGCAAGCTCGATGATCTGCGCGGAAGTCGTGCCGCGCACGATGGAGTCATCCACCAGCAGCACGACCTTGTTGCGGAACTCCATCTCCACGGCGTTCAGCTTGCGGCGCACGGATTTTTCCCGTTGCTCCTGCCCCGGCATGATGAACGTGCGGCCGATGTAGCGGTTCTTGGTGAAGCCCTCGCGGTACTTCACGCCCAGGCGCTGCGCCAGCTGCAGGGCGGCCGTTCGGCTGGTGTCAGGGATCGGGATGATGACCTCGATGTCGTGGTCCGGGCGGGCGCTGAGGATCTTCTCGGCCAGCCGGTCGCCCATGCGCATGCGGGCACGGTACACGGAGATGTTGTCCATGACCGAGTCCGGACGCGCGAAGTAGACATACTCGAAGATGCACGGCGTATGGTTCACGGCGTCGGCGCACTGCTGGGAATGCAGGCGGCCCTGCTCGTCGATGAACACCGCCTCGCCCGGCGCGATGTCGCGCACGAACTGGAAGGCCAGCATGTCGAGTGCAACGCTCTCGGAGGCAAGCATCCACTCCGGGCCCTTGGCGCTCTCGCGCCGGCCCAGCACCAGCGGTCGGATGCCGTTGGGATCGCGGAAGCCGACGATGCCGTGGCCGATGACCATGGCGACGACGGCGAAACCGCCGCGGCAGCGGCGGTACACCCCGTGCAGCGCCGTGAAGATGTCCTGCGAGGCCGCCCGCGGCATGCCGATGCGCTGCAGCTCCGAGGCGAACACGTTCAGCAGCACTTCCGAATCGGAGCTCGTGTTCAGGTGCCGGCGGTCCTCGCGCGTGATGACCTCGGCGAGTTCGCGGGCATTGGTGAGGTTGCCGTTGTGGGCCAGGCAGATGCCGTAGGGCGCGTTCACATAGAACGGCTGGGCCTCGGCGGCGCCTTCATTGCCCGCGGTGGGATAGCGCACGTGGCCGACGCCGATGACCCCGCGCAGATCTTCCATGTCCTGCTGGTCGAACACATCGCGCACCAGGCCGCTGCCCTTGCGCACGCACAGCTCCTCGCCATCGGTGGTGGCGATGCCGGCCGCGTCCTGGCCGCGGTGCTGCAGCACCGTGAGCGCATCGTACAGGCGCTGATTCACCGGGGTCGTCCCGACCATGCCGACTATTCCGCACATAGATAGACGCTCCTACTTTTTGCCGGGCCGGTCACGACCCATCGCGCACCAGTTCGGCATGCCGGTACCTGGCCTTGCTGCCGCCGAGACTGCGCAGCACGGCCGCCGTATCCTCGCCCCAGGGCATCAGCACTGAATGGCGCCACCAGTCCTCATCTTCAAGGCGCAGCACCTGGCAGATGATCACGGCCACGCCCACCACCACCACGCCCCGCAACAGGCCGAACAGCAGGCCCAGGAAGCGGTCCACGCTCGACAGGAGCGACAGCCGCACGAACTGCCCCAGGATGGCTCCCACCGCGCTGCCCAGCAGCAGCACGCCCAGGAAAATCAAGGCGCGGGCCGCCCAGGGGCGCGCCTCGCCGCTCGACATCAGCCCGCCCAGGTGGGGCTCCAGCAGGTAGGAGCAATGCCAGGCCAGCAGCACGGCCAGCACCCAGGCGGCCACCGCCACGAGCTCACGCAACAGACCGCGCATGAGGCCCATGATCGCGGAAATCGCCACCGTGGCGATGATGACGTAATCGGCAAGGATCAGGTGGAACTGGGTATGCGACATGGTGGGGGGCGGATTCTACGGATTCGTACGGGTGTATGGCGGAACAATGTCGCCGCCGCGTTCACCGGCGGCCTTCAGGCGCGCCAGCAGCCGCCGCGCGCCAGCACGATCATGCGCCGATCCGGCGCGAACGCGATAGCGTCTATGCCCTTCCGGGCCGATTTCGGCCACTTTGACGGCAAACCCCTTATGTTCAAGAGTCGCCGCCAGGCGCTGGGCATTGGCGTGGCTGCTGAAGACACCCAGCTGCACGGTCCACAGCCCGGAGCGGGTCTCCCCGGCTGCAGCCGGCTGCAGGTGTGCTGCAGCCGGCTGGTGGTGTACCGCAGGCTGCTGCCGGTGAGTGCGGGTCACCGCTGTGGATTGCGGCACCGGTGGTGGTGGCTCAGGCTCACTGTCGACCACGGCGGACGGCGGCACCGGCTCAGCGGGCGCCCGCTCGGGCTGCGCTTCTGCAGGCGCACTGGTGACACCCGCCTGCGCAGGACTTGGCGCAGGTTCGATGGACTGGGTTGAAGCCGCCACGGGAGCGCTGCCGCGCTGCGACCCGTCATCGAGGTTCACGGTGTAGGAACGCAGGGGCGCCTGATCAGGCGGCTGGTTCGGCGGCGGAGGCGCGGAGGGGTCGGACAGCAACTCGGGCACCAGCAGCACCAGAAGTGCCACCAGTATGATGCCGCCGGTCAGTCTTTCTTTGGCCCGCTGTTCCAATCTAGGTCCTTGGCAGAAAGCGTGGTTTTTGCCAGGCTCAAAGCCGCAGCCATTCCATGGCTGCAGTCACCGTGGTGAATGAACCGAACACCAGCACCCGATCGCCCGGCCGGGCCAGCGCCCGTGCGCGCCCGCAGCCCGCCGCCACCGATTCAGCCTGTTCATCGACACGGATCGAAGCTTCCAGGCGCCGCGCCAGTTCACAGGCCGTGCAGCCGCGCGTGCCTGGCAGGGTACAGGCGATCCACAGGTCGGCGGCGCCTGCCATCTCGCGCCTCACCGCCGCCGCATCCTTGTCCATCAGGATGCCGCAGACCGCGATGGTGCGGCCGCGCGCCG
>DAIDKA010000279.1 GCA_027451085.1 Gammaproteobacteria bacterium | reverse complement strand
CCGTGGATGGCTGCGGCGGTGGGGCAGTAAACAAACTGACGGGAAACATCAATGGTTCAGAGATTCGGCGACAAGCACCTGGGTGGCGATTTCTTCCAGACACTGCGCTTCGAAGGCGGCATCGATGACTGTGAAGTGCTGGGCGAAATCCCGAGTGACCTCCACGGCACCTTCTACCGGCTGGGTGGGGACTGGGCGTATCCGCCCAAGTATCCCCACGATGTGCCCTTCAGCGCCGACGGCTACATCTCCATGTTCCGCTTCGCAAATGGCCGGGTGAACTACAAGGGACGCTTTGTTCACACGCCGCGTTACCTGGCGAACAGGAAGGCCGGCGGGCAGCTGTTCGGCATCTACCGCAACCGCGGCGGTGATGATCCTTCGGTCCGGGGCTTGAGCAGCACGATGTCGAACACCACTCCGGTGATCCATGCGGGCAAGCTGTTCGCCACCAAGGAGGATGCGCGTCCGTACGAGATCGATCCGCACACGCTTGAGACCCGCGGCGAGTACGATTTCGGCGGCAAGCTCACGAGCCTGACGTTCACTGCCCACCCCAAGATCGATCCTGAGACCGGGGAGATGTTCGCCTTCGGCTTCGAGGCGACCGGCGAAGCCTCCACGGACATGTACCTGTACACGATCGACCGGAGCGGGAAGATCACGAAGGAAGTGCGCGTGCAGGCGCCCTACGTGAGCGAGAACCACGATATGGCGATCAGCAAGACGCATGTCGTGATCCCGCACTTCCCCTTGACCACCACCAGGGAGTGGCTCGCGGCTTCCCCGGAAAACCTGCACTGGTACTGGGACGAGCGCCTGCCCGGGTACCTGCTGGTGGTGCCCCGCAATGGCGATGCCAAGGACGCCCGCTGGATCAAAGGCCCGCCGCATGCCATGGGGCATACCCTGAACGCGACGACGGAGGGCAGCAAGCTGATCCTCGAGGGCACGGTATCCAACGCCAACCCGTATCCCTTCTTCCCCAACCGCGATGGTTCGCCCTGGACGCCCATGACCGGTGGGGCGACCATCCGCCGCTGGGTCATCGACCTGGATTCCAGGTCGGACGGCTGGGAGGAGCAGAACCTCTTTCCGGCGCAGTCGGGCGGTCTGCCGCGCATGGATGACCGGTTCATCACGCTGCCTTACCGCTACGCCTACCTGGGCTATACCGATTTCAGCCGCCTGGGTCCGCCGTCGTCCGGGGCGCCCAGCTTCCCGCCCACCAATACCCTGGGACGCTTCGACCTGCGCAGCGGCAAGAGCGAAACGCTGTTCCTGGGCGATAGCGGATCGTTGCAGGAGGCCTGTTTTGCGCCGCGTAATGCGAAAGCACCCGAGGGCAGCGGATACCTGCTCGGGGTGTTGAGCAATTTCGCGGAGCGGCGTTCGGAACTGCTGGTGGTCGACGCGCAGAAGATGCAGGAGGTCGGACGGGTCATCCTGCCGTTCCAGATCGCCGCGCAGGTGCACGGCGCCTGGGCACCACATGCGCAGGTGCCGTTCGAGGCCTGAGCGGCCAGCACCACGGCAGAAAGGTGCTGCCCGCAGGCGGCAGGGGTGAGGCGGCGCGGACCTCACCCCCGCACGCGTTGTTAATTACATAACATTTGAAATTTTGATGCCACCGCCCCAAAGCGGGGGCTGGAGCACACCTGCCAGGCCGCGTGCGCGGGACAATCCGGTGCATGCTGGCGCAGGACTGCGACAAAGTAACCGCCGAGATTCGCGGCATCCAGATCCACTCGATGGAATCGAGTGTCTGGAAGTCGCTGGCGGGCTACCTCGTGGCCGTTGTCGTGGCCACGCTGCTTGCCTACGAGCACTGGTCGCCGGTGCTGGATGTCTGGGTTCCGGTGGTCTTGATCGTTGGCGCCGCCAGGATGGCGCTGGCCCTGCGAACGGCGCTCAAGCCCGTTCGACCCCTGCATGCGGCCAGCGAGCGCCGGCTCATGGCGGTGACCGCCCTGGTGTCCGCCGTCCTGGTGGCCGGGCCCATCTGGATTGCACTGCACAGCGATGGCCTGGTGAGCGCCATCATGATCATGCTCGTGGTCAGCGCCATGTGGGGTGGGGCGCTGGTGCAGGCCTCGACGTTCTCCTGCGCCGTCAGCTACACGGCCATGACGATTCCGGTATGGCTGGTCTGCCTGTATGCCGCCGGTGCCACCCGGGAAAGACTGGGTCTGACCCTGCTGTTCGTCATCATGGTGGTCATCGCCATCGACAATGTCCACCGGTATGCGCGGAGTTTTGAAAAGGGGCAGCGGCAGAGGCTGGACCTCGCCGTGCAGGGCGATCACCTGAAGCAGCAGGCCGACGTCATCGCCCTGCTGCTGAAGGAACATGAGGACCAGTCCAGCGACTGGCTGTGGCAGATCGATGCCACCGGCCGGATCGTCAGCCCGTCCGCCCGCTTTGCCCAGGTGTTTGCGGGCAGGGGTGAGGTCATCGAAGGCAGGTCCTTCGTGGGACTGCTCACATGTCGCGGCGTGGAGGGAAACGCGGAGGGTCTTGCCGCGCTCGCGGATCATATCGATGGCGCGCGCTCCTTCCGCGACCTGCTGGTGCCCGGAGCCCTGGATGGATCGCCACGCTGGTGGGCGATATCCGGGCGGCTGCATGCCGACGTGACAGGCGTGGTCCGTGGATATCGCGGGGTCATGGTGGATGTCACCGAGGCCAAGCAGGCGCAGGCCCGGATCGTCTACATGGCGCATCACGACTCGCTGACAGGACTGGCCAACCGGGTGTTCTTCCGCCAGCGCCTGGACGCGCTGCTGTTCGCCTCCGGCGGCAAAGACGCCAGCCTGCTGAGCATCGACCTCGATGGGTTCAAGCCCGTGAACGACCGCTACGGGCACCCGGTAGGCGATGCACTCCTGATCGCCATCGCCGACCGCCTGCGCGCGCTGGTACCCGGGGAAGGCATGGTGGCAAGGCTGGGTGGAGATGAGTTTGCGATCAGGAGCAGCATCTGTGATCCGGAGTCGATGGGAGTGTTCTGCAGGCGCCTGCTGGAGAAGCTGCAGCAGCCTTACAAGGTCGCAGGCCACGAGTTCTCGATCGGCGCCAGCATCGGCATCGCCCTGGCGCCGGCTGATGGTGAAACCGCCGAGGAACTGATCAAGAATGCCGACGCGGCGTTATACCGCGCCAAGCGCGATGGACGGGGCACCTACCGGTTCTTTGTCCAGGAAATGGACCGCCACCTGCAGGAGCGCATGCTGCTGACCCAGGAATTGCGCGAAGCCCTGGGGGAGCAGCAGTTCGTGCTGGAGTATCAGCCGTTCATCGATGCCGGCTCCGGGATCATCACAGGCTGTGAAGCGCTGATCCGCTGGCGACACCCGTCCCGTGGGGCGATTTCTCCCGCACAGTTCATCCCGCTGGCAGAGATTTCCGGCCTGATCGTGCCGATCGGCGCCTGGGTGATCGAGACAGCCTGTGCGCAGGTGGCGACCTGGCCCGCCGACAAGCGGGTGTCGGTGAACATCTCGCCCGTCCAGCTCAAGGACAGCGGTCTGCCGGAGCAGATCGAGCAGGCCTTGCGGAAACACGCCCTTGCGCCGTGCCGGCTTGAGATCGAGGTCACCGAGGCCGTGTTCATCGACGACGCCGACCGGGCGCTGGACGTGCTGCGCCGCATCCGCGGACTTGGCGTCAAGATCGCACTGGATGACTTCGGCACCGGCTATTCGTCACTGAGCTACCTGCGCAAGTTCCCGTTCGACAAGGTGAAGGTCGATCGCTCGTTCGTGACCGAGATCGAGAACCGGCACGACAGCCGGGTGATCGTCCAGAGCATCCGCGACATCGCGCTGGGCCTCGGCATGACCATGACCGCCGAGGGCGTGGAGACAGCAGGGCAGGCGCTGCACCTGATGAAGTCCGGCTGTCACGAACTGCAGGGATTCCTGTTCAGCAAGCCGCAGTCCGAGTCCGGCATCGCAGGCATGTTTGACCCCAATGCGCTGATGGACCAGTTCGTGAGCCTGCTGCTGAGCCTGGGGTCGCAGCGGCCTCAGCGCGGCCCCGCCAATGAGGGTGCGGTTTCGGCCAGCAGCAGCGCCAGTGTCCCGGCCAGGGTCGAAAGCGCCAGCAGGATGTAGAGCGGCGCCCGCAGGTCGCTGGCATCTGCGGCAACGCCGGCCAGGGCTGGTCCTGAAAAGCCACCCAGTACCTCGCCGGCGCCCATCACCAGCGCCATGGCCCGGGTGGTGAGACGCGGGTTCACGATTTCAGTGGGCACGGTGGCCATGAACAGAGGAAAGGCGCCACTGGCGGTCCAGCCGACGAGGGCGCAGAAACCGAGCGCAGCCGGAGCATGCGCGAACAACAGGGCTCCCAGCGGGATGCAGCCGCCCAGCAGCGTGGAGACGAAAATCGCCCGCCGCCGGCCCAGCCGGTCCGACAGCTTGGGCACCACAAAGCCGACGGCCATGCCCGAGATGCCGAACAGCGCCATCAGGATGCTCATGGTCCGGGCGGGGAGTCCACCGACCTGTACGTAGTACAGCGGCAGGAAGGTCCAGGCGATGGTCATCCAGGCGACCATCAGGACGCTGATGATCAGGCAGATGAAGATGTTGCGGGTGCCGAGGAGCCGCCGGAAGCTGCCGGCGTCCGTTTTGGCGACGCAAGCAGCAGTTGGCGTTGGCGCCGCGCGGGAGGGCGTACGCAAGACCAGCGCCATGATGGCGACCATCAGCAGCCCTGGTATGCCGGCGAGGTTGAAGGCCATGCGCCAGCCGAAGGCGGTGGCCATCGCCACGATCACCAGCGGCGCGGCGAAGTTGCCCAGCAGGTTGGCGCCGAAGGTCTGCATGACGCCCATGGTGACGCCACGCCGGGCGGGCTCGACTTCCATGGCGACCAGGGATTGAGCCACCGGCAGCAGCGGGCCTTCCGACACCCCCATGAGCATGCGCGCCAGGAGCAGTACGCCATAGCTTTGAGCCTGTCCCGACAGGAAGGAGCACAGCGAGAAAACCAGCACGGACAGCAGCAGAATGGCCTTTTGCCGGCCCGTGCGGTCCGAGAGCGATCCCACCAGGTACCCCGACACCGCCCAGCTGATCGACAGGGCCGAGGAGAGCAGGCCCACCTGGGTGTTGGATAGCTTCAGCGCCGGGACCAGGTACGGCATCAATTGATTGATGGCGTTGCGGTCGAAGAACGCCAGGCCGAAGGTCACCGTGAGGACGGTGATGAGCCGGACTTCATAGGTGCGGCCGGGCTGCGTCTGGTATGCCTCTGTCATGAGGGCGGATTGTCGCAGGCGCAGGCGAAAGTCCGCCTGCTGTGCTGAATCAGCATTTCAAGGCCGCTGCCAGCGCCACTGCCCGCGCCTGCACAATATCTGCAATCGCCGGAATGTCATCGAGGTCCACCACCGGCACCGGGCAGCCGGGCAGGGGGCTGTCGCTGGCCACGGCGACGATGCGCGGGTCCTGCGGGTGCAGCGCGGGTTTGCCCACGGCCGCGCGGAACACTTCGAGCTTGGGGTGCTGTTCGCGCTTGAATCCTTCCACCAGGATGATGTCGCAGGGCGAGACCTTCGACAGCAGTTCCGCCAGGGTGGCCTCGCTGCCGTCGCCGATTTCGTGCATCTGCGCCCAGCGGCGGGCCGAGGACACGATGACTTCGCTTGCGCCGGCCCGGCGGTGTTCGTAGGAATCCTTGCCGGGCTGGTCCACGTCGAAGGCGTGGTGGGCGTGCTTGATGGTTGCGACATTCAGACCCCGCTGCGTCAGCAGCGGGATGAGCTTCATGAGCAGGGTGGTCTTGCCCGCGCCGCTCCAGCCGGCAAGCCCGAGGACGCGGGCGTTGTTCACGGCGTGGGTTGCGCGGCAGCAGCCGTCGCACTGGTGGTGCCGGCAATGCCGGCAACAAGATGGACAAGGGGTTCCATGGCGCATCCGTTGCAGAAGTCAGGCGCTGTATAGTGCCAGAATGAAGCCGGCTGTATGTGGCGTGGTGATCGCGGGCGGCCGCTCGTTGCGGTTCGGTTCTGACAAGGCGCTGGCGCTGTTGTGCGGCAGGCCGCTGCTGCTGTGGGCGGTGGAGCGCCTGCGCAGCAGCTGCGGGATGATCGCCGTGAATGCGCGTCCCGGCGCCGGCGCCGAGGCGCTGGCGCGTTCAGCAGGGCTGCCCGTGCTGCATGACTTCGCGCAGGATCCGCCGGGCCCGTTGTCAGGCGTGCGCGCGGGGCTGCACTGGGCGCAGGTGCAGGGGGCGCGTGCGATTGCGGTCAGTCCCTGCGATGTGCCGTGCCTGCCCGCCGATGTATTTGAAAAGCTGATCGCTGCGGCGGGCTCAGGGGCGGCACTGGCGGAAACCGCGTCAGGGTTGCAGCCGCTGTGCGCGGTGTGGCCCGTGACGGCGCTGCCGGCGCTCGCG
>DAIDKA010000278.1 GCA_027451085.1 Gammaproteobacteria bacterium | reverse complement strand
CCTCGACATCGGCGCGCAGACGTTCGCGGGCGGCCGCGGCCTTGGCCGGATCGCGCAGGCGCTTGTCGAACAGCTCCACAGCGCGCTGCAGCGCCGGCTGGATGCGCTCCAGGGTCTGGTCCTGCAGTGTGACGCTGAAACCGCGCAGTGCGCACCAGGCGGCGATGTCGCCGCCCATCACCCCGGCGCCGATCACATGCACGTGCCGGACGCCATCGGCGGCCGGGTTCTTCAGTGCCTTCAGCCGGTCCTGCAGCTGGAACACGCGGATCAGGTTGTGCGCCGTGGCAGTGTCAAACATCGCCGCGATCGAGCGGGCCTCCGCGATGAATGCAGCATCGCCGTGTGCGCCGTTGCCGGCCCACAGGTCGATGATGGCGTAGGGCGCGGGGTAGTGGGCCCGGGGCGCCTTGGCCGCCACCTCCTTCTCCAGCCGGGGCTTGATGAACGGCCGCACCAGGGCGGAACTCAGCAGCCGTTCCATGAACGGCGGCCGGTGCGGCGCCGGTGGATTGAGCACCAGGGCGCGGGCCGCATCGTCCAGTTCGCCGGGCTTGACCAGCCTGTCCACCAGCCCCATGCGCGCCGCCTTGTCCGCCCGCACCGGGCGGCCCGTCAGCATCAGCTGCATGGCCGGGCGCACGCCGAGCAGGCGCACCGCACGCACACTGCCACCGAAGCCCGGATGGATGCCCAGCTGCACCTCCGGCAGGCCCAGGGACAGGCGCTCATCGTCCACGGCGATGCGGTAGCGGCAGGCCAGCGACAATTCCAGGCCACCACCCAGCGCATAGCCGTGCAGGGCTGCAACCGTGGGGCAGGGCAGTTTTTCGATCTGCTCGAACACCAGCTGCGCGGAACGCGCCAGCTGGTAGCCCGCCTCGCCGCTGTCCAGGCGGGTGAATTCGTTGATGTCGGCGCCGGCGATGAAACCGGAGGTCTTGCCGGAGCGGATCACCAGGCCCTTGGGCGGGCTCGCAGCGAGCTGCTGCACAAGCTCGCCCAGCTCTTGCACTATGGCCCGTCCCAGGGTGTTGGCCGAGCCGCCGGGCTTGTCGAGGGTCAGCCAGGCGATGCCGTCCTGGTCCCGATCCAGTTTCCAGGCCGTGGTGGCGTTCATAGGATTCCCCTGGGGCTTGCAGGTTTGACGTTGAAATCACACACCAGCGGGCGGTGATCGGAGAAGCGTACATCGGGAATGCGGAAGCCGGTTACTTCCACGCCCGCGCTGACGAGGACGAAGTCCAGCTCCATGCGTGGTGTACGCGCCGGAAACGAGGGCAGCTGCTGGGTGTTGGCGCTCGTCAGTCCGCTGGCGCGCGTGAACAGGTACAGCTCGTGGTTGCCCCAGAAGGCGTTGAAGTCCCCGGCCACGACCACCGGCTTCGGCGACTTCATCACCAGGTCGTGCAGGTGGCGCAGCTGGGACTGGCGGTGGCGGTACTTCAGCGACAGGTGCACCAGGAACACGCAGACATCGGCGAGCTCCAGCTCGATGATCAGCCGCTTGATGCCCGTGTCGAAGTAATGAAAGCGCTGCGCCGCCACGTGCGGTGCCGCCAGGAAGGCGTTGGCCTGCTTGCGCACGATCGGCAGGTAGTGGTTGAGCGATCCGGCGCCGTACTTGCACTCCCAGGTGGAGTAATGGCCCAGGAGCGTGGCCAGGTGCTCGGCCTGGTTGGTCAGGCCCGCGCGCAGGGAGCCGGTATCGACTTCCAGCAGGCCGACGATATCCGGCTGCTGCGCGCGCAGGAACTCGCCGATCCCGGCCAGCGTCCGGCGGCTGCTGCGCAGGTAGCCCGCGCCGGGAACCGGCAGGTGAAAAACCGGTCCGGTGCCGGTCCCGTAGCGGATGTTGTAGAGGATCAGGCGCAATGCGTGGGCTCACGATCCTGTGCTTAAGACTCGACGGGATTCTATGCTACTGTCGCTTCAACATGGCAGTGACGCAGAGCAATCCAGTGGTGCTGTTCGTGACGCATGGCTGGAACACCGATGAGGACTACCTGCGGGTGTTCGAGTACCTGGAAAGCGCGAACAACTTCTTCTACCGCAATGCCAGCCAGCCGGAAGCAGTTCCCAGCGGCGGCATGGAGGCCCAGCGCGAAAGCCTGCGCCGCCAGATCGCCCCGGCGGAAATCGTGCTCGCAACGCCGGGGCTTGCCGGCTCCAACCGCGACCTGCTGCAGTTCCAGATGGTCTTTGCCAAGGCCAGCAACAAGCCCGTGGTGCTGATGCGCAACTTCGGCTCGCAGGTGCCGGTGCCCAAGGCGATCGCCGAGCTGGCGGACGATGTCGTCGACTGGGATGCCCGCGCGCTGGTGGACGCCATCAAGCGCCAGGCGCGCCACGAGGAGAGCACCCGCTGGGACACCATCGAGTTCAAGCTCGACTGAAACGGCTCTGCTGCGGGGATGCCAGAAGCCGCGGACCGCGGCTTTCCTTATTATTCACAAAAGAAATATTTTGTAACTCACTGATATTTAAATAAAATAAATTCAGGGTATTTGCCGTCTCTGTGCCGGCCGCAGGGGACGGTGCAAAGGGGTATGATCAGCGCACGGTTAAACGCGCAATTTTGTGAGGCTTCTCCGCCGTGGATCTTTTCTCGCCCAAGCATCTGCTGATCATCCTCCTGGTCGTACTGCTGGTATTCGGCACCAAGAAACTGCGCACCATCGGTTCTGATCTCGGCCAGGCCGTCAAAGGCTTCAAGAACTCGATGAAGGAGGGCGAGAACGAGCAGTCCACCCCGCCGCCGCCCGTGCCGCAGGAAGCCCGCCAGATAGCCGGCGAGGACCGCAACGCCGCCGGTACTGCGAGTACGACCCAGCAGCACGAGAAGACCCCGGTCTGAAGCCCGTCCCCGGCGCAGCTGAATGAAGCTGGTACGCCATGGGCCGCCGGGCCGGGAGCAGCCCGGGCTGCTGCACGCTGGTGTCGTGCGGGACCTGTCGGCGGTGGTGGCGGACATCGGTCCGGCCGCGCTTGCCGCCGGCCTGGTCGCGCAGCTGCGCAGCATCGATCCCGTGAGCCTGCCTGCAGTTGCAGGGACACCCCGGCTGGGCGCGCCGCTGAGCCACACCGGCGCGTTTCTCGCCATCGGCCTCAACTACCGCGACCATGCCCTCGAGGCTGGCATGCCGTTGCCCGAGGAGCCGGTGCTGTTCATGAAGGCAGCCTCCTGTTTAAGCGGTCCGGCCGATCCTGTGATCCGGCCGCGGGGCTCGACCCGGCTGGATCACGAGATCGAACTGGGAGTGGTCATGGGCACGAGGGCCCGTCATGTGGCCGAGGCAGATGCGCTGGCCCATGTCGCGGGCTACCTGATCGTCAATGACATTTCCGAGCGCGCCTGGCAGTTGAAGCGGGGCGGGCAGTGGACCAAGGGCAAGAGCGCAGACACCTTCGGGCCGATCGGACCGTGGCTGGTGACAGCGGACGAGGTTCCCGATCCGCAGGCGCTCGCCCTGCAGCTTGATGTCAACGGCAAGGCCCGGCAGCGCGGCCATACCCGGGACATGGTGTTCGGCGTGGCGAAGCTCGTGAGCTATCTGTCGGGTTTCATGACACTGCACCCGGGCGACATCATCACCACGGGTACGCCGGCCGGCGTGGGCAGTTCGCTCGGTCCGTCGGGCTACCTGCAGCCCGGCGACGTCATGGCGTTGCGGATCGACGGTCTCGGGGAGCAGTCGCTGACCGTCATCCAGGAACCATAGCCGCGCGCCGGATGTCCGGCCGGTGCCTCTTCAGGGCTTCGGAATCTGCACCGGCTGGCCGGTGACCGGGTTGGGGTAGTGAAAGTCCGGGTAGTACGCCGGGTGCGGGTACATCTGGAAGATGACCGTCGGCGGTGCATCCGGCGGGTTGGTGGCTGAGATCCCCGGCGGATCGCGCGGCGCCATGTTCTTCCAGCCCTGGTCATACAGGGCGAAGTAGTTGTTGAACACCTGGTCGTGCTGGAACCTCCATACGCCGTTGATCTTCGAGAACTGGTTCTCGTAGATGCCACCCATCCACATGCCGGCCTTGCCGTAGTTGCCCATCATGGACCACGCGCGGGCGCGGATCTTCGCGGTCCTGCCGTCGGGTGCGACATCAATGACGGGCTGGAACTGCATGTGGTTGTGCAGGTTGCCCTCGTGCACGCCGGGCTGGCCGTAGAGGTCGAGGCTGCGGCGCACATGGGCACGGCCCGCGTACACACCACGCAGCGCGATCTGGATGGTGCCGTCCTCGGCGAACAGGTTGGCCAGGGAGTCCCACTGCAGCGTCGCCAGGTAGTAGCCATAGCGCATCTGCAGGTTCCACAGCGCGTTGACGTCCTCCAGGTGCGTGAGCTGGCGGTCGAGCATGTCCGCCTGCTGCTCCAGCGCGGCCGGGTCCGTGGTCCGCACCGGCGCGGCGAAATCCGCCGCCGAGCCCGGATACACCGGCCTGCCGCTCACCGGATTGTCGTAGTGGAACGGTGCCACCGGGTCCAGGTTGTGAGGCAGCGGCGCCGCGGGCCGGTCGGGCTGCAACGCGGGCTCGAAGGAGGACCACTGGTGCTGGACCTTGCCCCAGCCGTCCTCGAAGGGCGTGAACATCACCGGGTACACGCGCATGCGGTGGATCTTCCACACGCCGCTTTCCCACACGTAGTCGGCTTCAATGATCTGCATGCCCCACTCGGCGAACTTGCCCAGCAGCGCACCCTGGCTGAACACCCGCCAGCGGCCCTTGGCGGACAGGCCGTCCGGCGCCACGTGCACGACGTCCTGCAGCTGCATGTGGTCGAACAGGCGTCCGGCCTGGGGGCCCTCCGGCCCGATCGCTCGCAGGTACTGCAGCACGCGCGCCTTGCCGGCATAGACGCCGCGGCTTTCGAGTTCATATTCACCGTCGTCGGTGAAGAGGCTCGCGGCCTGGGTCCACAGCCCCTTGTCGAGGTAG
>DAIDKA010000277.1 GCA_027451085.1 Gammaproteobacteria bacterium | reverse complement strand
CATGGTGAAGAAGTGGTGCAGCCACACCAGGAAGGACAGGGCGCAGATCGCCATGGTGGCCACCACCATCGAGTGGTAGCCGAACAGCGGCTTGTGCGAGAAAGTCGCGATGACCTCGGAGTACACACCGAAGGCCGGGAGGATGAGGATGTAGACCTCCGGATGCCCCCAGGCCCAGATGAGGTTGACGTACATCATGGCGTTGCCGCCAAGCTCATTGGTGAAGAAGTGGAAGCCGCAATAGCGGTCCAGCAGCAGCATTGCGAAGGTGGCGGTCAGGATCGGGAAGGCCGCGACGATCAGGAGGTTCGCTGCCAGCGAGGTCCAGCAGAACACCGGCATGCGCATGTAGCTCATGCCCGGGCAGCGCATCTTGAGGATGGTGGTGGTGAAGTTGATGCCGGTGAGCAACGTGCCCAGGCCCGAGATCTGCAGACCCCACAGGTAGTAGTCCACGCCCACGCCGGGTGAATAGGCCAGCTCCGACAGCGGCGGATAGGCGAGCCAGCCGGTACGGGAGAACTCGCCGAGGCCCAGCGACAGGTTGATGAGGAGCACGCCCGAGGCCGTCAGCCAGAAGCTGACCGAGTTCAGCACCGGGAAGGCCACGTCGCGCACGCCCAGCTGCAGCGGCACGGCGAAGTTCATCAGGCCGATGACGAACGGCATGGCCACGAAAAAGATCATGATCGTGCCGTGCGCGGAGAAGATCTGGTCGTAGTGCTCCGGCGGCAGGAAGCCCGGGGCGCCGCCCTGGGCCAGCGCCAGCTGCGCACGCATCATGATGGCGTCGGCGAAGCCGCGCATCAGCATCACCAGGCCGAGGATCATGTACATCACGCCGAGGCGCTTGTGGTCGGTGCTGGTGATCCACTCCCGCCACAGGTACGGCCACCACCGCATGTAGGTGATGAAGCCCAGCAGCGCGATGATGCCGATGACGATGACACAGCAGGTCACCAGCGGGATCGGCTGGTTCCAGGGGATGGCGTTCCAGGTCAGTTTGCCCAGCATGGTTCTACAACTTCGCTTGAATCAGGTGGTCGGTTGCGCGAAATGCGCGATCTGTTCGGCCGTGGGCGCCTCGCCCGGGTGGGCCAGGATGCCCTCGAACAGCGCCTGGCTCACGGCCCCATAGGTACGGGGCGCGTCGTGCTCGCTCGGATGCATCAGGGTCGCGTAGGCCGCTGCATCCAGTGTGCCACCGGCGCCGTGCGTGGTCTGGACCCACTGCCTGTAGTCGTCGGCGGACAGCACGTCGGTGTCGAACACCATGTCCGAGAAACCGTCGCCGCTGAAATTACCGGACAGGCCGCGGTAGGTGCCCGCCTCATCAGCCAGCAGGTTCACCTGGGTTTCCATGCCGGCCATGGTGTAGATCATGCTGCCCAGGCGCGGAATGAAGAAGGTGTTCATGACGCCGGCCGAAGTCATGCGGAAGTGGATAGGCGTGCCGACCGGCACCACCAGCCTGTTGACACTGGCAACACCCTCGGCGGGGTAGATGAAGAGCCATTTCCAGTCCAGCGAAACGACGTCGACTTCCAGCGGCGCCACCTTGGACTGGATCGGCTTCGGCGGATCGAGGTCGTGGGTGCTGACCCAGGTCACGCCGCCCAGGAACAGAATCACCAGCGCGGGGATGGCCCACACCACGAACTCGATGCGGCCGGAGTAGGCCCATTCCAGATCCCGCTTGGCCTTGGGATTACCGGCACGGTAGTGCCAGGCGAAGGCGATGGACATGATGATGACCGGGATGACGACGGCCAGCATGATCACGGTGGCGTTGATCAGCAGCTGCCGCTCCTGCAACCCGATGGGGCCGCGGGGGTCCAGGACGTCGTAACCCTTGCAGCCGGTGAGGAGCAGGCCCGTTGCTGCAGTGCCGTAAAGCTTCAGCACGCGAGAGCGTGCGACGCGTGCGATGGATTCCCAGCTCAATTGCATCTCGCCCAAAAACATACGCGGGACGCGCGGGACGCACGTACCCTGGAAGTTACGTAGGTTACGATTTTTACGCGGCAACCGCCACACCAACGCGATACAGGCCACTCGGGTCACACTATTCGCAACACCTAAAGTGAAGCCCTTCACGCCCGCGCCACGCTGTCTTGACTAGTCTTGGCGTAGATTTCCAGTCGCGGAGCCTGTGTTTTCCGGTCCATGAAGCGTCACCCACATCGTCGATCCCCGGCCGAGAGGCAGCATTCCATACCAGCCTGGACAGGCATAAACAGGACCGTAAGAGTACTGTTTATGCTGTGCTGGACGCTGTCGGCCATCCTGGGAGCGGGAACGGCGGCAGCGCAGGAATTCAACCTGCGGTTGATGACCCACAACGCGGGCCTGCACAACCTCAGCGTGGAGGCGCTGCTGGTCGACAGCGGTGGCGACATGTGGGCCGCGACCGACGGTGGCCTGTACCGCTTCGACGGCACGACCTTCATGCTCTATGACCAGCGCTACGGCCTGCCCCGCGACGCCACCCAGGCACTGGCACTGAGTCCGGGCGGACGGATCTATGCGCGCACCGATGAAGGCATTTTCTCCGGCAATGCGCGCAAATTCGAGGCGATAACCAGCACAAAGGGCTCGATTCGCTCCGACCTCTATACCCCGCTGCTGGCCCCGTCGGATGCGCGGCTGCTGTACGTGCGCGGCGGCCAGCTGTACGAACTGGACCGCACCAGTGCCGGTCTCTGGCAGGAAAAGGCAATGTTCCCGGCGGCGCAACTGGACACGCAGCCCCAGCTGCGCAGCGTGTACAGCCTGCTGCAGGACGCGGACGGCTCGCTGTGGTTCGGTTGCGGGGACGGCCTGTGTCACCTGCAGAACGACCGGATCGAATACTTCGGCACCAGCGCCGGTGTCCCCGAGGGCCAGTACTTCTCACTGCTCCAGGATACCGGGGGCCGGCTGTGGGCGCGCAGCGCAAGCCACCTGGTGATGCGTGCACGCGGCGCTGCTGGATTCAAGGGCCGCGATCCGCCGCACCCGCTGATCGGCAGCAGCACGCGCCTGATCATGCTGAGCATGGACCCGCAGCACCGC
The DNA here is from genome assembly GCA_027451085.1 of Gammaproteobacteria bacterium. Classification (GTDB taxonomy): domain Bacteria; phylum Pseudomonadota; class Gammaproteobacteria; order Steroidobacterales; family Steroidobacteraceae; genus DAIDKA01. The sequence continues at coordinate 2,866 of DAIDKA010000277.1, read as the reverse complement.
GTGATCACCCGCACCGGCAACGGACTCGCCATCCTGGACGGCGGGCAGTGGCGGGAGTACGGCCCGGACAACGGCCTGCCGGACCACGCCATCACCCAGTCGGTGGTGGATCACGAGGGCAACTTCTGGCTCGGCGTGCAGGGCACCGGCCTGTATCGCTGGTCCGGCTACGGCAACATCGAGTCGTGGACCCGGCACGAGGGCCTGGCCCTGGATGCGGTATGGACCATCGTGCGCGATTCCCATCACCGGCTGATCCTGGGTACGGACGCCGGCTGCCGCATGCTGGATGAGGCGGCCAAGCGCGTGGTGCCCTGCCCCTGGCACGGCCTGCCGGAGGAGCAGGCTGCAGCCAGCGCCGTGGACAGCGATGGCAACTACTGGTTGTCCTATCAGACCGAGCAGTTGTGGATGGTGCCGGCCGGCAGCAGCAAGGCGCGGCAGGTCAAGGTGCCCCCGCATTTCAATGCCATCAGCATGCTGTTCGACCGGCCCGGCCAGGGTTTCATGAGCGCCTGGGACATGGGCCTGGCAACTCTCGCCACCGGCACCCTGGCGATGACCCTGCAGCATCCGCCTGGCGACCCGCGCGTGGACGACATCGCACGCGCGCCCGACGGCGCGCTGTGGCTGGCGACCACCGGCGGTCTCTACGTCCTGCGCGACAACCGCTTCACGCGCGTGCCGACCGTGGCCAACGGCCAGGACATCCGGCCCGATACCGTCACTGCCACGCCCGACGGGGACATCTGGGCCTCGCGCGTCGGCAGCCCGATCATGCACATGACCGGCGCCAGCACCACGCACCCGCACATTGACTGGCTCAACCTCGACTCGAATGTCGTCTCCGTATACTCGCTGCGCACCGATCACCGGGGCTGGGTCTGGGCCAACACCGGCAATGGCGTCGGCCTTTATGACGGCCACACCTGGCGCCGCATGGGGGTGGAGGACGGCATCATCTGGAGCGACACCGAGCAGGGCGCGTTCTACGCCGATGACGACGGCTCGGTGTGGGTGGGCACCAGCGGCGGACTGACCCACATCAAGGACCCGGAGCGCTGGATCCGCAAGACCTCCCAGCCGGTGACCCTTGCCATCTCCCGGGCCCAGTTCGGCAGCACCGACCTGCTGGCCGCGGACGGCGCGCGCCTGCCGTGGCAGGCCGACACGGCACTGGATGTAAGCTTCTCCGCCCGCGCCTTCGAGCGCGCGCCGCGCACCCTGCTGCGCTACCGGCTGCTGGGACTGTCCGCCGGGTGGGCCACGACCGAGAACTTCAGGATCCACATTCCGGCGCTGTCCCCGGGACATTACGAACTCGAGGCCATAGCGCTCGACGCCATGCACGACCGCAGCTCCGCCACCAGCCACCTCGTGTTCGACATCTCCCCGCCGTGGTGGCAGACGCGCCTGTTCCACCTCCTGGAAGCACTGGCGGCCGCTGGCGCGTTGCTGCTGCTGTGGAGGCTGACGGTACGGCACCAGCAGCGCCGGCATGCAGAAGAGGAGCGCAAGCGGCACGAACATGAACGGCTGCTGGAACGCGCGACGCGCGACGCGCTCACCGGATTGTGGAACCGCGCCACGGTGCTGGAACTGTTGTCCGGGGAGATCAAGACCGCGCGCCGCAGCGGCACCCCGCTGGCCGTGGCGCTGGCGGACGTCGACCACTTCAAGCTCATCAACGACACCCTGGGACACGCCGGCGGCGACGAGGTGCTGCGGCAGCTGACCCGGCGGCTGCGGGCCTCGTTCCGGCAGCGCGACCTCATCGGTCGCTACGGCGGCGAGGAGTTCCTGATCGTCATGCCCGGCGTGCCCGAAGAGGACCGCGGCCGCCTGATGGAAAGCGTGCGCGAAAGCATCGCCGACCTCCCCTTCAGCTTCGGTGGCACGGACCTGCACGTGACCATCAGCATCGGGGTGGCCTGGATGGACCCGGCTGGCGAACCCGCCGCGGACCTGATCCGCCGCGCGGATCATGCCCTGTATGAAGCCAAGGCCGGGGGTCGCAACCGGGTGATGTTCCACCTGCACGGCGACAGCAATCCGGCATCACTGGAGGGCACGGCCTCGCGGCGCTATCTCGCGGACCTGCTGGAACGGCTGTGGCGCGATTCACCACCCCCGTGAAACCCGGTTCAACACACCCGTAGCCGCCGGCTGCGTGGCACCATTGCGCCGATGAGCGCGCCAATCCCGGACCCGCAGCAAGCTCCTGCCGTCGCAGCGCAAATCAGCCGTATCCACGGGCTGGCGCAGCGCAAACAGCATGCACAGGCGCTGGCGGCTGCCAGGGCGCTGGCAGAACGTCTGCCGGACCACCGCGACGTGCTGTACCTGCTGGTCGTCTGCCTGCAGCGTCTGCACGGCCAGCGTGAAGCGCTGGAGGTGCTGCAGCATCTGCAGATGCTGCAGCCGGGCTTCAGCCGCCTGTACCAGGAACGCGGTCAATGCCTGTCAGCGCTGGGGGACTTCAAGGGGGCGATCACCGCGTTCCGGCAGGCCGTGACTGTGAACCCCGCCCTGCCAGCCAGCTGGGGCATGCTGGAACGGCTGTGTCACAGCGTGGGTGACAACCCCGGCGCGCGCGAGGCTGCCCGGCAGCGCGCCGCGCTCATGGCGCTGCCCACACCGGTGCTGCAGGCCACCAGTTTCCTGGTCGACGGCGAGCTGGCGATGGCACAGCACATCATCCAGGGTTTCCTCGAACAACATCCCGGTGACCTCGAAGGCACACGGGTGCTCGCCCGCATACTGCTGGCGCGCCAGCAGTTCACCGCGGTGCGCACAACCGTGGAGCCGGTGCTGGAGCAGCATCCGGCCGATGCGCAGTTGCGGCTGCTGCAGGCCGACGCCAGCG
>DAIDKA010000276.1 GCA_027451085.1 Gammaproteobacteria bacterium | reverse complement strand
CCCAGGCCGTAGGCGGACTCCTTGAGCACATCGGGCACGGTCTCGAACACGTCGCGCATCACCGAGGCGATGAACGGCAGCACCATGATCGCGAGCACCAGTCCCGAGGTCAGGATGCCGATGCCGTACGGAGGACCCTGGAACAGGCGGCCGATGCCGGGAAGGTCGCCCACGGTGTCGATCAGCCACGGTTGCACCTGCCGCTGCAGCAGCGGCGCGAGCACGAACAGGCCCCAGATGCCGTAGATGATGCTGGGCACAGCTGCCAGCAGTTCGACGGCCACGCCCACGGGACGCCTCAGCCAGGATGGGCACAGCTCGGTCAGGAAGATCGCTATGCCGAAGCTCAGCGGGATGGCAATCACCATGGCGATGGCGGAGGTCACAAGGGTGCCGTAGACCGCGGCCAGCGCGCCGAACTTGTGCGTCACCGGATTCCACACCGCCTTGGTGAGGAACGCCAGCTTGAATGTGGACAGCGCAGGCCACGCGCCGATGAGCAGCGCGACGGTCACGCCGCCCAGCAGCAGCAGCACCAGCACCGCAGCCGCCAGGGTCGCGCCCTTGAACAGGCGCTCCCCCAGCCGCTGACGGATCACATGGCCGGATTCGGTCCGCGTCAACCGGTCCATTACTTCCAGGATGCCTTCACCTGCGCGCTCCAGCTGCTCTCGATCTGTCTGACCAGGTTCGCGGGCAGCGGCACGTAGTCAAGCGCGTCGGCCGCGCCGGCGCCGTTCTTGAACGCCCAGGCAAAGAACTTCAGCGCCTGGCCGGTGCCGGCGACATCCGCCGGGTTGGCGTACACCAGGATGAAGCTCGCGCCGGTGACGGGCCAGCTGGCGGGGCCCGGCTGGTCGGTGAGCACCAGGTAGTAGCCCGGAGCATGCGCCCAGTCGCCATTGGCCGCGGCCGCCTGGAAGGACGCGGCGTTCGGCGCCACGGCCCTGTGGTCGTGATTGATGAGGAGGATGTTCGCCAGCTTGTTCTGCTTGGCGTAGGCGTATTCCACGTAGCCGATGGCGCCGTCGGTCCGGGCGGTCTGGTTGGCGATGCCCTCGTTGCCCTTGGCGCCGATACCCACCGGCCACTGCACGGAAGTCGCCTCCCCGACGTCGTCCTTGAACTTCGCGCTCTGCTTGGAGAGATAGTCGGTGAACAGGAAGTTGGTACCCGAGCCGTCCGAACGGTACACGGGCGCGATGGCGGTGCTCGGCAGGTTCAGCTTCGGGTTCAGGCGCTTGATGGCCGGATCATTCCACCTGGCGATGTCGCCGAGGTAGATCGCCGCCAGCGTGGGGCCGTCCAGCACCAGCTGGCCGGGGCCGATGCCCTTGATGTTCACCACCGGCACGACGCCACCGATGACTGCCGGGAACTGCACCAGGCCCGAAGCCTTGAGCTCGTTCTGCTGCAGCGGCATGTCCGAGGCGCCGAAAGTCACCGTCCTGGCCTTGATCTGCTTGATGCCGCCGCCTGAACCGATGGACTGGTAGTTGAGGCCGACGCCGGTCTGCGCCTTGTAGGTATCGGCCCACTTGGCATAGATGGGATACGGGAAGGTCGCACCGGCCCCGGAGATGTCGGCTGCCTGGGCCAGGCTGGTGGCCAGCACCGCGGTGGCGGCAGTGACCAACGCGCGTTGTACAATCGAGAGGCTCATTCAAGTGCTCCTGAGGCTGCTTTGAAGTCACGGTCCGACGCTCGGGGTTTGGCGTCTGCCACAGCAGCGGCCGGTACCCGGTTTGCGGACCACAGGTGCAGCGCGGGCATTACATGACAGATATATGACGGATTCATGACACGGCCCACGGCTCTTGCGCTGCGGTGCACATTTGGCCCCGCGAGCGTTGCGTTCGTATGACAATCCCCCCTTGAGAATCGCCCTTTAAACGGACTGAAGACATAACACATGCCCAGCCTCGCCGCCCACTCATCCACCGTTGCCCTCACCCTGGACCTGCTGCGCCGGGCCTCCATCACTCCCGCGGATGTAGGCTGCCAGGAGCTCATGATCTCACGGCTGGAGAAGGTCGGCTTCCGGATCGAAAAGCTCACGTACGGCGAGGTGGAGAACTTCTGGGCGGTGCGCGGCAGCACAGGTCCGATGCTGTGCTTCGCCGGCCACACCGATGTTGTGCCGACCGGGCCGCTCACCGATTGGCACAGCCAGCCCTTCGAGCCCGAAGTGCGCGACGGCCTGCTGTACGGGCGCGGCTCGGCGGACATGAAGTCGGGACTTGCGGCCATGGTCACGGCCACGGAACAATTCGTCACGACCAACCCCGGGCACCGCGGCCAGATCGCGTTTCTCGTCACCAGTGACGAGGAGGGCCCGTCAGTGGACGGCACCAAGAAGGTGGTGGAAACCCTCAAGGAGCGCGGCCAGAAGATCGACTGGTGCATCGTGGGTGAGCCCTCCAGCGAGACGACGCTGGGCGACACCATCAAGATCGGCCGTCGCGGTTCGCTGTCCGGCCGGCTCACGGTACACGGAGTGCAGGGGCACATCGCATACCCGCACCTGGCCGAAAACCCGATCCACACCCTGGCGCCGGCACTGGCCGAACTGGTCAGCCGCGAGTGGGACCGGGGCAACGACCACTTCCAGCCGACCAGCTTCCAGGTCTCCAACTTCAACGCCGGCACGGGCGCACCCAACATCATCCCCGGCGAGCTCAAGATGCGCTTCAACCTGCGCTATTCCCCGGTGCAGACGCTCGCGGGACTGAAGGAGACGGTCGAAACCGTCCTGCGCAAGCACGGCGTAAGGTACACACTGGACTGGCATCTGTCGGGTGAGCCGTTCTACACGCCGAAGGGGCCGCTGTCCGATGCGGTCTGCGCCGCGGTGGCTGCCAGCACCGGCACCCACCCCAAGCTGTCCACCGGTGGCGGCACCTCGGACGGGCGCTTCATCGCGGCGCTGGGGGCTCAGATCGTCGAACTGGGCGTGGTGAACGCCTCCATCCACAAGGTCGACGAGCACGTGCGGCTGGACGATATCGACGGCCTGCACCGCATGTACGTGGAGGTGCTGGAGCGGCTGCTGGCCTGAAGCTCAACCAAAGAAGCTCAGGCAGGGAAGCTCAGCCAAACATGCGTCTGGCCTTGCGCGGAAGGTTGGCGGCGACGCCAGCCGCGCCGAGCGCCACCGCGAACACCAGCACCCACGCCGGCATGGCGAGCCCGAGGAAGCGCCAGTTGACCGCGGCGCATTCCCCACCCCCGTGCAGGACCTTGTAGACCACGGTCCACACATGGAACATCTGCATCAGCACATCGAGCGGCGCTCCGCATGCCGGCACGCTGCCGGCCGGCCGGGCCTGGATGTACAGATGCCGGGCAGAGACGCCCGCGGCGGCCAGTGAGGCGAGCCCGATCAGCCAGGCGAAGCACCAGCGCCACCCCCGCCGTACGGGGTTGAACAGCGCCGCCAGCAGGAACACCACGCCCAGCACCAGCACCGTGATGCGGGAGAAGATGCACAGCGGACAGGGGTCGAGGTGCAGGTGGAACTGGGCGTACAGCGCATAACCCAGCAGGGCCGCGCACACGGCAAAGCCGGCAGAATTGATCAGGCGCTGGTCAGGCATCGGCCGATACTAGCAAAGCCGGCAGATCAATGGCTGTCGTCACGCCCGTGGCGCAATTCGCGCTCAACGTCCTCGAGGGCGGTGTGGCGCACATCCTTGCCGTGCACCATGTAGATCACGTACTCGCCGATGTTCTTGGCGTGATCCCCGATGCGCTCCAGCGCCCGCACCACCCACATGACATCCAGGTGGCGGCGGATAGTGCGCGGATCCTCCAGCATGAAGGTGATGGTCTGGCGCTGGATGGACTCGTATTCCTCGTCCACCGCGATGTCCTGCCGCGCGACCTCCAGCGCCGCGTTGACGTCCATGCGCGCAAAGGCGTCCAGTGCGCTGTGGACCATCTCCTGCACGACGCGGCCCAGGTGCTTGATCTCTCGGTACTTGTCCGCCGGGCGTTCCATGTTCGCCAGGCGCGAGGCGATGTAGCCGATCTTCTCGCCCTCATCGCCTATGCGTTCGAGGTCGGTGATGGTCTTGATGATGGCCACGATGACCCGCAGGTCGCCGGCGGCCGGCGCGCGGGTGGCGAGGATCCGGCTGCACTCCTCGTCGATCGAGATCTCCATGGTGTTGACCTTGGAATCATCGAGCGCAACCGCCTCTCCCAAGGAGCTGTCGCCCTCGACCAGCGCCGTGATGGCCTTCTGCAGCTGCTGTTCGACGAAGCCCCCCATGGCCAGCACCCGGTTGCGGACGCGTTCCAGGTCCTCGTTGAAGCGGCGGGAGATGTGATGCGTGAGGTCGGCGGTTTCCATGGGTTGAATCATAGCCTCCAGGCGGGGTTTTTGCCGGGCTACGCCGCCCGGGGCAGCGCACGGGCCTGACGCACCCCTGCGGCCACCGGCACCGGCCAGCGCAGCAACTGCAGCTCACCACTGAAATCCTCGACCAGCGCCGAGCAGGACTCCACCCAGTCGCCCGTGTTGCAGTACAGGCTGCCGCCGATCCGCCGCAGGTTGGCCCGGTGAATGTGACCACAGATGACCCCATCGTACCCTTGGCTGCGCGCGTGGGCCACGGCAATCCCCTCGAAGCGCTCGATGAAGCGCGCGCTGGCGGCGAGCTTCATCTTCAACCGTTCAGTCTGCGGCCGGTACGGCAGTCCCAGCAGATGCCGCACCCCGTTGACCCGGTGGTTGTACAGCAATGTCCCCTCGTACAGCAGGTCGCCCAGCAGGTACAGCCAGCGCGGGCAGGAGACGTCCTCGTCGAACTGGTCACCGTGCAACACCAGCAGGCGTTCCCCGCGGGCCGTGCGATACACCCATTCGCGGTGCACCTCCACCTGGCCGTGCAGCAGGTCCATGAACAGGGACAGCGAGGCGTCGTGATTGCCCGGCAGATACACCAGCCGGGTGCCGGCGCGGCGGCGCGCCAGCAGCAGGCGCAACACCTGGGAATGTTCATCGGCCCAGAAGAAGCGCCGCGCCAGACTCAGCGTGTCGACGATATCCCCGCCAAGCACGATGCACTCGGCCTCGACCCCGGACAGAAAGGCCAGCAGTTCACGGGTCCTGGCCCGCCGGCATCCCAGGTGGATGTCCGACAGGAACACGGTCCGCACCTTGAGTTGCGCCTTCTGCCTGCCAGTGCCCATGATCCTCCGGAACCTTGCGCCATCAATGCCTTCAGGCTCCGGCAGGCGCGTGTCACCCGTATGACAACGCGGGTGGTCTGCCGCAGATCGGCCCAGGATCAACCCGCCTCACGCGCCTGATTCCCGCCATCGCGCAGCCGGCTGGACGGGAAATGACAGGTGAAGGTGCTGCCCTTGCCCGGGGTGCTCTCGATTGAAAGCTCACCATCATGCTGCTGCAACACGTGCTTGACGATGGCGAGTCCCAGGCCCGAGCCACCGGTGCCACGCGCGCGGCCGGCATCGACACGATAGAAGCGCTCGGTCAGGCGCGGGATGTGGTCCGGCTGGATGCCGATGCCGGTATCGGTGACGGCAAAGTGCCCCCCCGCACCGTCCGTCCACCACCGCATTTCCAGCGAACCCTGCACCGGGGTGTACTTGGCGGCGTTGTCGACCAGGTTCGAGAACGCCGAGTGGATTTCGGATTCGCTTCCGAACAGCCACTGCGGCGATTCCACCTTCACCCGCACTTCAGCCGGGTGCTGCTGCCGCGCCAGCACATCCTTGCGCAGCATCGCCAGCAACGCGGCCACGTCGACAGCCTCCCCCGCGGCGCCCGCGTCCTGCGCCTCCAGGCGCGACAGCTCCAGCAGGTCCGCAATGATGGTGGTCATGCGCTCCGCCTGACGGCGCATTTCCGCCAGGGGACCCGCCAGGTCGGGGTCCAGCAGCGGGTCGCCCCCCAGGGTCTCAAGGTATCCGCAGATCACCGTGAGCGGCGAACGCAGCTCGTGCGAAGCATTGGCCACGAAGTCCTTGCGCATGATCTCCAGGCGCATCTGCCGCGAAATGTCGCGCACCAGCAGCAGCAGCTGTCCCTCGCCGTAGGGCACCAGCTGCAGCGACAGGTAGCGGTCGACGCCAGCGCGGCTGCCCGCGTGCAGCGCCACGGGATTGATGTACTGCCCACCGTCCAGGTACTGCACGAACTGCGGCTGGCGCACCAGGTTGTCTATGCGCAGCCCCAGGTCATCGGGGCGGCGCAGCGACAGCAGCTGCCCGGCCATGCGGTTGAACCACATGATCTCGCGCTGTTCGTCCAGGATCACCACGCCGTCGGGCAGCGCCCCCGTGGAACGCTGGATCTGGCGGAACAGCTGCACGAAGCGCTGCTTGTGGAAGCGCTTGCGCCGGTGCAGGCGCACGATCTGGGTGACAACCTCGCCCCAGGCGCCGGGCAGATCCGGGGCATCGGCAAAGCTGCGATGGCGCACCCACCACTCCACGCGCAGCAGCGCGGCGAGCTGCCAGCACAGGTAGACGCCGAAGGCGATAGCAAGGCCTGCCAGCACACTTCCCAGCGGCCAGCCGATCAACAGGCCCGCGAGCGCGGCCACGCCGAGGCGCAGCGCGATGGACCAGACCACTATCACACCGTGCGCACCGAGAACCGGTAGCCCGAGCCTCGCACGGTCTGGATGAAGCGGTCATAACCGAAGTCCTCCAGCGCCTTGCGCAGGCGCCGGATGTGCACGTCGATGGTGCGCTCCTCGACATAGACATTGCCGCCCCAGATGCGGTCGAGCAGCTGGTCGCGGGTGTAGACCCGCTCCGGGTGCGTCATGAAGAACTCGAGCATGCGGTACTCCGTGGGACCCAGCGGCACCGTCTGCTCGCCCACCAGCACCCGGTGGCTGGCCTGGTCGAGCGCCAACCCATCGAAATCGATGCGCTCCCCCTCGGGTGCAGGGGCGACCCGGCGCAGCACCGCGTTGATGCGGGCCAGCAGCTCCCGCGGTGAAAAGGGCTTGGTGACATAGTCATCCGCCCCGCCATCCAGGCCCGCGATCTTATCGCCTTCCTCCGACCGGGCGGTCAGCATGATGACCGGCACTTCACGCGTCTCGCGGTCACGTTTCAGCGCGCGAGTCAGTTCCAGGCCGCTCATGTCCGGCAGCATCCAGTCCACCAGCATCAGGTCCGGCCGCCGGTCGACCAGCAGGGCCCGGGCCGAGCGGCAGTCCTCGGCCTCGCGCACCTCGAAACCGGCACGCTTGAGGCCGAAGGCGATCATCTCGCGGATCGGCTTTTCGTCTTCAACGATCAGGACTTGTTTGGCTGACATCGGGACTCGCAACAGTATGGCGTACGTATTACAGGGCCCAATGATTGCAGAATCATGACGTTGTGCATTGTATGTCAACCATGTGACGCCGCTGGTCGGGCGATGTCATCCCGCAGGTACACCGGCAGCGCAGCTTCCGCAGTCAGCACCCGGCCCGCCATGAACTCGTGCCCGGCCAGGCGGACGATCTCACGGGCCCGGGGCAGCAGATCAGGCAACACGCCCTGCAATTGCGCTCCCAGGCGCTGCGCCAGCTGCGGATAGGCTGAAAACCCCCGGCCAGCGCCCACCACCGGTGCCGGCACCGGCACCGGCAGCACCACGGTATCCGGGGGACCCACCCGCTCCGGCGCCGCCGGCCGCACCAGGCCCGAGCCATCACGCACACAGCAGGTCCAGTAGACCTCCTGCATCCGGGCGTCGTTGCAGACCAGGGCCGCCGCCGCCGCCGGTGCTGCATCCAGCGCCCTCAGGGCGACCGCCGCAAGGTCCGACACGGGAATGACCGGCAGCCCCGCGCCGAACGCGAGTCCCTGGACCACGCTTGCGGCCAGCCGCACGCCAGTGAAGCCGCCGGGCCCGCGGCCAAAGGCAATGGCGTCCAGGTCGCCCAAGTGAAGTTCCGCCTCGGCAAGCACCTCCCGCACCATCCCCAGGATGAGCTCCGAGGCACCGCGACCGGGTTCCAGTTCCCGCACCAGCAGTTCCGGTGCCCCGGCCAGGGACGCCGCTGCCGCGGTTGTCCGCAGCAGCGCGACCGAGCACGCCTCAGTGGCCGTATCCAGGGCCAGCAGCCTCACCGCGTACGTTCCAGGAAGCGCACCACTTCGGCGCCGTCGCCGGTCTGGCGCATGGGCGGCAGGGCCGCGATGAAGCGCCGGCCGTATGACTTCGCCTGCACCCGCGGGTCGCAGATCACCACCGCGCCGCGGTCGCTCTCGCTGCGGATCAGCCGCCCCACGCCCTGGCGCAGGGCCAGCACCGCCTGGGGCAGCTGATAGTCGCGGAAAGCGCTGCCGCCATGGCGCTCGATGTGCTCGACGCGCGCCTTGACCACCGGATCATCCGGGGAGGCAAACGGCAGCTTTTCAATGATCACCAGCCGCAGGGCATCACCCTTCACGTCCACGCCCTCCCAGAAACTGGCCGTCCCCAGCAACACGCCATCCCCATCCTCCCGGAACCGCTTCAGCAACTGCTCACGCGGCTCCTCGCCCTGCACGTACAGACGGTACCGGGGCGACGAACCCGCCCACAGCACCCGCAGCCGCTCGGCCGCTTCCAGCAGGCGCGCATGGCTGGTGAACAGGATGAACGCCCCGCCGCCGGAGGCCTCGATCAACGGCAGCGCCGCCTCGATCAGCGCTGCGACGTGCTGCCTGGATGAGGGGTCGGGCAGGCCCTGCGGCAGATACAACAGGGCCTGGCGGTCATAGTCGAAGGGGCTGGGAATGCGCACGGTAGTGGTCTCGCTGAGTCCCAGGCGCCCGGTGAAGTGGCTGAAGTCCTCGCCCACCGACAGCGTGGCCGAGGTGAAAATCCAGGCCGTGGGCCGCGCGCGCATCATGGACTGGAAGCGCTCGGCGATCTCGAACGGCAGCAGCTGCAGGGTGAACCCCCGCGTCCCCTTGTCCACCGTGCGCGCCCCCTCCACTGCCGCCACATCCGCGATCCGCGCCAGCGCCGCGGCGACCTCGGTCACCCGGCCCGCCAGCGGCGCCGGACCGTCGCCATCATGCGTGGCTTCCAGCTCACCGGCCAGCGCATTCAATGCCTGGGCCAGTTCGTGCGCAGCGCCCGTGAGACCCTCCGGGCACTCCTGCCAGGCCACGCGGCCGAGATGCGGCGGCAGCAGTTCGCGCATTGTCGCAAGCGCGGTTTGCGCCTCGGCCAGCGCCACGGTGACCCCGGCGCCGATGCCGGCGCTGCCCGGGGTTGCCGGAAATTCCAGGCGCACCGCCTGCAGCAGGTCGCTCACCCGCCTGCCGCTGACCGTCGCGCCGAAGAACTGCATGGCAAGGTCCGGCAGCTGGTGCGCCTCGTCCAGGATCACCGCATCCGCGGTGCCCAGCAGGTCGGCAAAGCCATCCTCCTTCAAGGACAGGTCCGCCAGCAACAGGTGGTGATTGATGATGACCACCTGGGCGTCCAGCGCTTCGCGCCGCGCGCGCACCACGTGGCAGCGCTTGAACTGCGCGCAGCCGCTTCCCAGGCAGTTGTCACGCGTGGAGGTGATGCGCGGCCACAGTGGATGGGAATCCGCCAGTCCCGGCACCTCCGCCAGATCGCCGGTGTCAGTCACCCGCGCCCAGGCCCGGACCTGCGCCAGCATCGTGCCTTCGTCCTGTCCGGGACCGCGACGGCCATCAATGTTCAGTGCATGCTGCAGCTGCACCTGTTCCAGCCGGTGCGCACACAGGTAATTGGAGCGCCCCTTGAGCACCGCAACCGTGACTGGCAGCCCCAGCGCCGCCGCCACCTGGGGCACGTCCTTGGCGTACAGCTGGTCCTGCAGCGTGCGGGTCCCGGTGGAGATCAGCACCCGGGCACTGCAGAGCAGCGCCGGGACCAGGTAGCCGAAGGTCTTGCCGGTACCGGTGCCGGCCTCGATGACGAGCGACTCGCGGCGCTCCAGCGCCTCGGCCACGCGACCGGCCATGTGCAGCTGCTGGCGGCGGGGCACGAATCCGGCCTGGGCCCGGGCCAGACTCCCGGATTCTCCAAAAATTTCTTCTAATTCATAATGTTGCATTTTATTCTGGAGATTATATATCAAGTATTCAGACGGGCAATATGTGCCGTGATAGCGCAGGAAATGCTGCGTTTGCGTGCAAAAAGTCGCATCATCAGGCTGTGAGGTTTTTACCCGCAAAACATCGCACCGCTGACACCTCCGGCTCCCGACCGGGACGTGGCCCGAAGACGCCACAGAACAAAGCCAGCCTTGGGCGATTTCATCTGCAAGACATCATTCTAAGGATTTGAAGTCATGGCCACTGCCCCCAATGCTCTCCTGCCGTTGCCCAAACTCAGCCCCGAAGTCACCGCATGGGTGGAATCGGTCCGCCAGCTGACCCAGCCGGCAGCCGTACACTGGTGCGAAGGGTCCGCCGCCGAAATCAAGCAGCTGACCGCGCAGCTGGAGACCAGCGGGGAGCTTATCCGCCTCAACGAGAAGGAATTCCCGAACTGCCACCTGGCCCGCTCCAATCCCTCCGATGTCGCCCGGGTGGAGCACCTGACCTTCGTCTGCACCAGCAGGAAGGAAGACGCCGGTCCGAACAACAACTGGATGGCCCCGGCGGAGGCCCACGCCAAGATGCGGGATCTGTACCAGGGCTGCATGAAGGGCCGCACCCTGTACGTGGTGCCCTACTGCATGGGTCCGCTGGACTCGCCGCTGTCCCGCTATGGCGTGGAGATCACCGACAGTGCCTACGTGGTGCTGAACATGGCCACCATGACACGCATGGGCCGGCCCGCGCTGGACCTCATCGCCCGCACCGGCACCTTCGTCAAGGGCCTGCACTCCATAGGCGAACTCGACCCCAACCGCCGTTTCATCATGCATTTCCCCGAGGAGCTGCAGATCCAGAGCTTCGGTTCCGGCTACGGCGGCAACGCCCTGCTGGGCAAGAAGTGCCATGCCCTGCGCATCGCCAGCTACCAGGCCCGCACCGAGGGCTGGCTGGCCGAACACATGCTCATCGTGGGCCTGCAGAACCCCAAGGGCGAGACGCACTACGTCGCCGCCGCCTTCCCCTCGGCCTGCGGCAAAACGAACCTCGCCATGCTGATTCCGCCGGAATCGATGCCCGGCTGGAAGGTCTTCACTGTGGGCGACGACATCGCCTGGCTGCACCCCGGACCCGATGGCCGCCTGTGGGCCATCAACCCCGAGTCCGGCTACTTCGGCGTGGTGCCGGGCACCAACCCGGACACCAACCGCAACGCCTACAACATGATCCGCCATGACACGCTGTTCACCAACGTCGCGGTCACGGCGGACAACCAGCCCTGGTGGGAAGGCTTGAAGAGCGGCACCCCGGTCACGGACTGGCAGGGCCGTCCCTATGACCCCAAGAACGGCCCGGCCGCGCACCCGAACTCGCGCTTCACCGTGTCGGCGAGGAACAATCCGGATTACTCCCCGCATAGCGAAGACGCCAAGGGCGTGCCGATCAGCGCCATCATCTTCGGCGGTCGTCGCCGCACCCTCGCGCCGCTGGTCTACCAGGCCCGCGACTGGGAGCACGGCGTGCTGGTCGGTGCCTCCGTCGCCTCCGAAACCACCGCCGCGGCCACCGGCCAGGTCGGCGTGGTCCGCCGCGACCCCATGGCCATGCAGCCGTTCTGCGGCTACAACTTCGCCGACTACTGGCAGCACTGGCTGAACGTGGGCGCGAAGCTCAGCAAGCCGCCGCAGATCTTCCACGTCAACTGGTTCCGCCGCGACGAGGCGGGCCGCTTCCTGTGGCCGGGCTTCGGCGACAACCTGCGCGTGCTGGCCTGGATGCTGGACCGCGCGACCGGCGCCGCCCACGCGCACGAGACGGCCATCGGCTCCCTGCCCCTGCCCGAGGACCTCAACCTCGCGGGCCTGGACATCAGCCCGGCCGACATCACCGAGCTGCTGCGCGTCGACACCGACGCCTGGCGCCACGAGATCGCCGAGTTCCACAAGTACCTCGGCCAGTACGGCGCCCGGCTGCCCGCGGCGCTCAAGTCGCAGTTGGCCCGGGTAGAGCAGGCGCTGGGCTGAACCCGCCCTGACGCGTCCAGACCGCAAAAAGGGCCCCGCCAGGGGCCCTTTTCTTTCAGCCCTCCTCGCAGGCGAAGCGGATGGTCTGCGGCGAGCCCCCTTCCGGCACCTTGCCGAGGCCGATCAGGCCCTTGCCCTTGATCGGCAGGGAGTCACGGCGCACGAAGGCCTCCTCGCCGTCCTGCGACTGCACGAAGGTGCCGTTGGTGCTCTGGTCGATCAGCACGAAGCGGTGGCGGTTGAGCTCGATGCGGGCGTGCATGCGCGAGATCAGGTTGCCCTTGATGACCAGGTCGTTGTCCTCGGCCCGGCCGATGACCACCGACGGCCGGTGCTCGTCCAGCACCACCTCGCGGT
>DAIDKA010000275.1 GCA_027451085.1 Gammaproteobacteria bacterium | reverse complement strand
GAGCAGCAGGTCGACGCCGCGCGCGACCGCATTGTTGCCGCACTGAAACGCATCATCGCCGCCGGCAGCGGTCCGTTGTCTGCCGACGATCAGCGCATCAAGGACCTGTGGGGGGACGCGGGCACGCCCGAGCGACTGCGCGAGGCGCAGGACCACGTGAGGTTCCAGCTGGGGCAGGCTGACCGCTTCCGCCAGGGACTGCTGCGCTCGGGACAGTGGCAGACTCACATCGAGGAGGTGCTGACCAATCTCGGCCTGCCGGCGGAGCTTGGTGTGCTGCCGCACGTGGAATCATCGTTCAATCCGGCGGCGTACTCCAAGGTAGGGGCGGCCGGCCTGTGGCAGTTCATGCGTTCCACCGGCCGGCGCTACATGCGCATTGATTCGGCCGTCGACGATCGCATGGACCCGTTTCGCGCCACCGAGGCCGCGGCACAGCTGCTGTCCTACAACTACCGGCTGCTGGGCACCTGGCCGCTGGCGCTGACCGCGTACAACCACGGCGCCGAGGGCATGCGACGGGCCAAGGAGCAGCTGGACACGGATGACATCGTCCAGGTCCTGCGCAACTACCACAGCCCCACGTTCGGCTTTGCTTCGCGTAACTTCTATGCGTCGTTCCTGGCGGCGCTGACCATCGACCGCAATCCGCAGCAGTACTTCGGACCCATTGTCCGCTACCCGGAAGCGAAGTTCCAGGAGGTCCCCCTGCCTGCATACGTAGGCATCAAGGCGCTGGAGCGCGCGGTGGGCGTCAGCGCCGCCGAACTGCGCGACCTGAATCCGGCCCTGCTGCCGGCGGTCTGGAGTGGCCGCCGCCGGGTGCCGAAGGATTACCTGTTGCGCCTGCCCCTGGATGGCACGCACTGGACCCCCCAGCTGCTGGCGCAGAGCCTGCGGCCGGGGGAGATGGTGGCGCAGGCACCCGAGACCGAGCGTCGCCGGGTGCATGCCGGGGAGACCCTGGCGAAGATCGCCGCCGAGTACGGTCTGACCGCGGCACAGCTGGCGCGCGTGAACGGGCTGTCGCCGCACGCGAGGGTGCGCCCGGGGCGGTTCCTGCGCGTGCCGGTGTCGAGGGTAAGCGAGGCCCAGCTTGCGGCACTCACCGAGTCGAGCGGTGTGACGGCACCCGCTGCCCCGGCAGCCACGCCGGTCACCGAGCAGGCGCCGGCTGTGGCGGCGGCTTACAGCGCTCCGGCATCGGTGGCGGCCTCCATCAGCACGAGCCCCGGGGAGGATTCACCCGACGGTGCGGTGAGCGCGGCCCAGGCGCAGGACGAAAGCAAGGTGGATGCCAGCGCAGTGGTTGATTCCGGGCCCCGGCCGGAGCCGGTGTCGAAGTCGCAGGCCGAGGCGGTGGGGCCCGCGCTGGGTCCGTCGGCGCCACCGGTTGAGAACACGGATCCGACGGACTATTCCGTGCGCCCCGATGGCAGCGTAGTGGTGGCTGCCGGTGAGACACTGGAGCAGTACGCGCGCTGGCTGAGAGTGAGGGTCGCGCACCTGCGCCAGCTCAATCACCAGCGCAAGGGGCGGCAGGTCGCGCTGGGCCATCACGTGAAGCTCGATTTTGCACGCGTGTCGCGGGAGCAATTCGAGCATCGCCGGCGTGAGTATCACCGGCAGATCCAGGCCGCGTATTTCGCCACGCACCGGATCTCCGGCACGCAGGTCTATATTTCGCGCTCCGGCGATTCACTCTGGGGCCTGACCCGGCGCTTTGATGACATCCCGGAGTGGCTGCTGATGCAGTACAATCCGGACGTGCGCTTCGATGAGCTGCAGCCGCGGACGCAGATCACCGTACCGTTGATCAAGGCCCTATAATCGCCGCATGTCTGCATTGATTCGCGGCTGCGCGCCCTGGACACGGGCACTGCTTGCAGCACTGTCCATGTTCGGCTGCGCCTGCGGGCCGTCCGTCGCCGACGTTCCCGCCGCCACCCCGGTCATGGCCGATCACGTGGTGGTCCACAAGGCGGAGCGGCGCATGGACCTGATGCGCGGGCCGCTGGTGCTGCGGACCTACCACATCGCCCTGGGCATGTATCCGCAGGGCCCCAAGGAGCGCGAGGGGGATTCACGCACTCCGGAGGGGCGCTATTACCTGACGAAGCGCAACCCCCGCAGCGAATACTTCCTGTCCATCCTGATTTCCTATCCCAACAGGGCGGACGAGGCGCGTGCGCGCCGCGAGGGCTGGAAGCCGGGCGGTTCCGTCATGATCCACGGCACGCCCAATGACCTGAAGCGCGAACCCAGGTACTACGAGACTCATGACTGGACCGATGGCTGCATTTCGGTGTCGGACTCCGACATGCTGGAAATCTGGCTGATGACACGGCCCGATACGCCGATCGACATTCTTCCGTAGGGACTCATGGAAAACAGCATCATCATCACTGACGCCGTGGACGCGCTGGTCGCGCCCCGGGGCATCCTGGAGAACCTGTCCCAGGAGGAGATCACCTGGCTGCTGGACACGAGCCAGGGGGGGCTCTACAGCCTGTTCCGTCGCTGCGCGCTCGCGGTGCTGAACACCGGCGCCAACATCGACAACGCCAGGGAGACCCTGGACCGCTACGCGGATTTCGCGATCAAGGTGGTGCGGCACACGCGTGGCATCAAGCTGGAGGTGCACGACGCGCCGGCGCAGGCCTTCGTGGACGGTGAGATGATCCGCGGCATCAAGGAGCATCTGTTCTCCGTGCTGCGCGACGTGATCTTCATGGCCGGGGAGATGGACGACGTCAGCGATACCGGGGGTGACTCGAGCGCCATCACCAATTCCGTGTTCCGCGTCCTGCGCAATGCGCGAGCGCTGGATCACAAGACCCATCCCAACCTGATCGTCTGCTGGGGCGGACACTCCATCAGCGACGCGGAGTACAAGTACACCAAGCAGGTGGGCTACGAGATGGGCCTGCGCGGCCTCGACGTGTGCACCGGCTGTGGTCCCGGCGCCATGAAAGGCCCGATGAAGGGCGCCGCCGTCGGTCACGCCAAGCAGCGCATCGCCCAGAGCCGGTTCATCGGCCTGACCGAGCCCGGCATCATCGCGGCCGAACCGCCCAACCCCATCTGCAACCAGCTGGTCATCCTGCCCGACATTGAAAAGCGCCTGGAAGCCTTCATGCGCATGGCCCACGGCGTGGTGGTGTTCCCGGGCGGCGTGGGCACCGCCGAGGAAATCCTGTACCTCACGGGTCTGCTGCTGGACCCGGCCAATGCCGACCAGCCCTTCCCGGTGGTGCTGACGGGGCCCGCCGCCACGGCGCCGTACTTCGAGCAGATCAAGCGTTTCATCCAGGGCACGTTGGGCGCTGCCGCCCTGCAGCGCCTCGAGATCATCGTCGATGATCCGGTCGCGGTTGCCCGGCGGCTGGTGCAGGGCACGCAGGCCGTGCGGGAGTTCCGCCGCGAGCGCAGCGATTCCTTCAACTTCAACTGGCTGCTGTCTGTGCAGCCGGAGCTGCAGCATCCGTTCGAGGTCACCCACGAGTCCATGCGCGCGCTGTCGCTGACCCGGGATCAGCCGGTGCACCTGCTGGCAGCAAACCTGCGGCGGGCGTTCTCGGGAATCGTCACCGGCAACGTCAAGGAAAACGGGGTGCAGGACATCGAGCAGTTCGGGCCGTACGAGCTGTCCGGGGACACCGGCATCATGAAGCTGGTGGACGAGCTGCTGGCGGCCTTCGTAGCGCAGGGCCGCATGAAGCTGCCGGGCAAGACATACGTGCCTTGTTACCGCCTGGTGGCGTGACTTGTTACATAAGGATGCTGTTTCCGACCTGCATTCATGAACCGTCGCTGCTTTGCGACGCAGTTCCGCACGGTCAAGGGGTGGTTTCCGTAGGCTCCACTGCAATTACTTTAAGGAGTCTTGCATGAGCTCATCCGACAGGTCCTACGAGGACACACTCGGCGCCCGCGCCGAAGCCGGAATGGCTGCGCAGCCGCACGGGGGCGCCGGCGGTTCATGGCTGGACCGCATGCAGCGCGCCCGCACGCGCCACGCCGCGATCACCAAGAACCTTCATAGCTGGAGCAGCTACAAAAGCTGGTCGGACCAGGTGAAAGGCAGCTGGGAGCAGGGCCCGGAGGCCCGCAAGAAGTAATTCTTACGGTCGTTGAGACTGCGTGCGGCTTGAAAAATCGCGCGCAGTTCCCAAGATGCACGCCTGCCTTTGTTTTTGCAGGTGTAGCCCATGACCGGACCGCAGAAAGAGACCCTTGGCTTCCAGGCCGAGGTCAAGCAGCTGCTGCAGCTGATGATCCACTCCCTGTACAGCCACCGGGAGATCTTCCTCCGCGAACTCATTTCCAACGCCTCGGACGCCAACGACAAGCTGCGTTTCGAGGCCATCGCCACGCCAGCGCTGCTGGCGGACGATGCGGCGCTGTCCATCTGGGTGGACGGCGACTCCAAGGCGGGGACCGTTACGATCCGCGACAACGGCATCGGCATGACCCGGGAGGAGGCCATCTCCCACCTGGGCACCATCGCCCGCTCCGGAACCTCCGAGTTCTTCAAGAACCTGTCCGGGGATCAGCAGAAGGATTCGCAGCTGATCGGCCAGTTCGGCGTCGGCTTTTATTCTGCCTTCATCGTGGCCGACCGGGTGGAGGTGCTGACCCGCAGGGCAGGCGCGGCCCCTGAGGAGGGCGTGCGCTGGGAGTCGAACGCCGACGGGCAGTTCACGGTCGAGCAGGTCACGCGCAAGGATCGTGGTACCAGCATCATCCTGCACCTCAAGCAGGACGCGAAGGAGTTTGCCGACAGCTGGCGGCTGCGTTCGCTGATCCACCGCTATTCGGACCACCTGAGCTTCCCGGTGCTGATGGCGGCCTCCGGCAAGGATGGCGAGCCGGGCGAGTACGAGGCCGTGAACCAGGCCAAGGCGCTGTGGACGCGCCCGCGGACCGAGATCACCGACGAGGAGTACCGCCAGTTCTACGAGCACATCGGGCATGACCCTGTCGAGCCGCTGGCGTGGAGCCACAACCGCGTGGAGGGCAAGCGGGACTACGTAAGCCTGCTGTACATCCCCGGCCGGGCGCCGTTCGACCTGTGGCAGCGCGACGCCGCCCGCGGCCTGAAGCTCTACGTACGCCGCGTCTTCATCATGGATGACGCGGAGCAGTTCCTGCCGCTGTACCTGCGCTTCGTGAAGGGCGTGCTGGATTCCAGCGACCTGCCGCTGAATGTCTCGCGTGAACTGCTGCAGCAGGACGCAGAGGTGGAGGCGATGAAGGGCGGGCTCACCCGCCGCGTGCTTGACATGCTGGCGAAGCTCGCCACGGATGATGCGCAGAAGTACGCCACCTTCTGGAAGGAGTTTGGCGGGGTGCTCAAGGAAGGCCTGGCCGAGGACCGGTCCAACCGCGACAAGATCCTGCCGCTGCTGCGTTTCGCCAGCACTCATGGGGGTGACGACACGCCCGCGACCAGCCTCAAGGACTACGTCGCGCGCATGAAGCCGGGCCAGGAGCGCATCTACTACATCATCGCCGACAGCATCGAGGCGGCCCGTTCCAGCCCCTATATCGAGCAGCTCAAGGCCCATGGCCTGGAGGTGCTGCTGCTGTCCGAGCGGGTGGACGAGTGGGTCATGGGCCAGGTGGACGCCTTCGAGGGCAAGCGCTTCAAGGATGCCGCCCGCGGTGACCTGGAACTCGGGGAGCTGGCAAGCGAGGCGGAAAAGACCCGGACCGAGGCGGCGGCCAAGGAAAGTGAGCCACTGCTCAAGCGCGTCAAGGAAGCGCTGGGCGAGAAAACTTCAGAGGTCCGGGTGTCCACGCGCCTGACCGACTCGCCGTCCTGCCTGGTGCTGGGTGAGCGTGACCTGGGGGCCGCGATGCGCCGCATCCTTGCGGCGCAGGGGCAGAAGGTGCCTGAAACCAGTCCCGTGCTGGAACTCAATGTGGAGCATCCCATCGTCAAGCACCTGGATGGCTTGAAGGACGAGGCGGGTTTCACCGAACTGGCGCAGCTGTTGTTTGACCAGGCGGCGCTGGCCGAAGGCGGCCAGCTCGCGAATCCGGCGGACTATGTGCGCCGCCTGAACCGGCTGCTGGTGCGGCTGGCGGTCACTGCCTGAGGACGATGATGCACCACGCGGCGCCGGTTTCGCAGCGGCTGACGATCGCAGGGCCTGCCGGCGGCCTCGAAGCGCGGCTGGACCTGCCGGCCACGGACGCGGCCGCGCGGGCCTTTGCCGTGATCTGCCATCCGCATCCACTGCATGCGGGGACCATGGACAACAAGGTGGTGCATACCCTGGCGAAGGCCTGCAATGACCTTGGTCTTCCCAGCCTGCGCTTCAATTTCCGCGGGGTGGGCGCCAGTGCGGGTGGATACGCGCAAGGGCTGGGTGAAACCGACGATGCGGTGGCGGTGGTGGATCATGGGCGGCAGCGCTGGCCTGGCGCCAGCGTGTGGCTCGCCGGGTTCTCCTTCGGCGCCGCAGTCGCCGTGCGTGCCTCTGCAACCGTGCAGCCGCAGCGGTTGATCGCAGTGGCTCCGGCGGTGGACCGGATCGATATCCGGGGCGTGATGCCCGCCTGCCCCTGGCTGGTGGTACTGGGTGATGCCGATGATACGGTGCCCCCGGCGCGCATGCTGGAATGGGCTGGCAGCCTGCAGCCTGCTGCGCGGGTGCGGGTGCTGCCGGGCGCGGGGTACTTTTTCCACGGCCGTCTGCAGGACCTG
>DAIDKA010000274.1 GCA_027451085.1 Gammaproteobacteria bacterium | reverse complement strand
CCGCGCCGCACTTCCAGCACGGGGCGTGCCCGCTGACCACCAGTGCTTCATCCGAGACGATGGAATACTCAGCCCCCGCGTCCTGATCGCGTACCGCACTCTCTCGCATGCCGGCTCGTCCTGCATTCATCATCGACCTCGTCGTGTCCGCGGCGTCACAGGCCGTAGTCATCGTCGCGTCCATGCCCGCGACTTCTGGCGCGCTCCTGGCTTCGCTCCTGCGACTGTGACCGTGCCTGCGGTTCCAGCTCCGGCCCCTGCTTCATCTTCTCCCGCCAGACCCGCCAGTGGCGGACCGCGTCGGCGGCCTGTTCCTCGCGGGTCTGCGCGCGGGTCTTTTCGGGCAGTGCAGGCAGTTCCTGCTGCCGCTCCTGCAACCGGCGCCGCACCAGGTCCCCCAGGTAACTGTGGCCGCCGCGCTGTTCGATTTCATAGGCGATCCGCGGCAGCCAGACCCGGTCCTGCCTGTGCTGCGCGGCGCCCGGTTCACGGGCACGGCTGATACGCTGTTCCAGGCCCGCCTCGCGCAGTGCGTGGTTGGCGTGTTCCTCCCAGGACTCCCGCACGTTGCGGTACTCCTGCTCGAAGCGCGGCAGGCCATGTTCATGCCGCCGGGCGCCGCTCCACTCGATGGTGGTCTTCTCCCCCAGGCCATATGGAGTGACCTGGCGCGTGGTGGTCAACAGGTGTGCATGAAAGTTGCGCGGATCGGTACGTGGCGCATGCACCGCGAGGTCCACCGCATTGCCGTAGCGATCGGAAATCGTCCGTGCAAAGGACTGCGCCAGCACCAGCCGCTGTTCCACCTTCAGTTCATGCGGCAGCGCCACCACGTACTCACGCGCCACGCGGGAGTTGCGCTGTTTTTCCGCCCGCTCCGCGGCATTCCACAGCCCGCTGCGATCGCGCGCCCACTCGATCTGCACCCCCGCGCGTTCGTACTGCGAGGGCAGCAGGATCTCCTTGTGCAGCACGTCGCGGCGCCGGGAGTGGTCATACACCGCGCCGGTGCGCTCATCGCGGATGCGCTCGCCGGATCGGTACGCTGCGGCACTGGTGGAAACACTGCCACGGCTGCCGTGATCACGGCCGAAGACCTTGAGGTCCAGGTAATAGATGGCCACGACGCCTGACCGTCACCAACCAGCATCAGGCAAGCCGGCCGGCGCCTCCCGCGGCTGCACCAGCCGCACTCGATACCATTCGGGGTCACTGGCGGCTTTCAGATACCCGCGCAGATCCGGCAGGCGCTCGAGTTCCGCCGGCATGACGGCCGGCTCGATCACCGGCTGTTCGCTGACCTGCAAGGACCTGCGGCCGCCAGGTGTGAACAGGCCACCGCCCCCGTCGCGCCCGCGGGTCTGCTGGCGCCGCACCAGTTCACGCTCGCCGATCAGGCGCGCCGCGAACTGCGACGTGCCGCCGTTCTCGCTGCCCGAGCAGCGCAGCACCAGGGTATTGCCGCAGTTTTCCACCAGGGTTTGCGCCACGCCGGGGCCATAGGTGCTGGACACCTGGGCGACAGACTGGAAGCCCAGCACGCAGCGGCCACCGAACTTGCGCAGGCGGGCCAGCGCATCCTTCAGGCCGTCGATGGCGCCGAGGGCATCCAGTTCATCCACGACGAACCACAGCCGCTGGTCCACCTCTTGCGGCTGGCTCAGCGCCTCGAAGATCGCCAGCCCGATCCAGCTGGCGATGAGTGTGCGCAACGCGGCGATCTGCCGCGCCGCATAGGGCATGAACAGCACTCCACTGCCACCCCTCACCCAGTCACGCACCGAGAACGGCCGGCCGCGCTGCCTGATCACATGCTCCAGGGCGCGCAGCGCCGCCACCGCCACCGCGCGGATGGAACCGAACATGCGGGCATTGTCCGGTTCCAGGAATGGCTGCGCGGGTGTGCCAGCCACCACGGGACGCAACTCCGCCGGCCCCGCGGCTGACAGGAGCCGCCAGAGCAGCCGCGTATCCCTGCAGCCGGTGCGGCGGCCGTGTTCCAGCACGGCCGTGAGCAATGTCCGTGCATAGCTGCGCCACTCGTTGGACGAGGCATCCTCGGAGGTCGAGATCAGCGCCTGGGCCAGGTTCTCGCAGTCACCAGGCTGCAGCAGCTCGCCAAACGGATCCCAGCGCACGGACTTGTCATCGAAGGGATTGAGCACCACGTCCCCCCGCCAGGCATCGAAAAACCGCGCGCGATAGCCACCGTCCGGATCGGCGATCACGGCCCGGTCCCCACGCCGCAGTGCTCCGGCGAGCAGCTCGCGGATCGCCGTGGACTTCCCCGCCCCGGTGGTGCCGATCAGCTTGAAATGCCGTGTCTCTTCCTGCACGGTCAAGGGCTTTCCCGCCAGCGTGACGCAGCCGCCGCGCAGCGCATGCAGGCGCCACAGCCCGCGCCGCAATGCTCCGCAGCCGATCACCCGCGCGCCGCGCCGATGGCGCACGGCACCCATCAGTACCCCTTGATCACAAGGTAGTCCGCGGATTCGCCGTAGACCGGCGCCTTGCGATCCACCCGGACGCACAGTCGCGGCGCAGGTCCGCAACGCCGGACATCGATGCCACCGCCCTGGGCCCTCAGGCGCTGCACCCCGGCGGAAAAGTCCTGGTACTGCTGACGCAGTCCTTCGACCTGGGAACGGCTCGGCACCAGCACCCATGCCAGCGACACGGGCACCGCGGTGCAGGCGGCCATCAAGCTGACGCTCCACAGGCCCACCCGCAGGCTGGCGTGCCGGCGAACGGCCTGCAGCGAGGCATCGGCCTTGCGGGCCGCCTCACCTGCGGACTGAAGCTCCTGCACCAGCACCTGGCGGATCGAGTCGCGCAGCACCGCGTCAAGGTCTGCGGTCCAGACCGTCAACCGGGACAGTACTGCTTCAGCCGCATGCTGCTGCTGTTGCGCGGCCTCCAGCAGCAACCCCGCCTGCATGAACCCCGGCGCAGGCAGATTCTCAGATTTCGAGTCCGGCATCCTGCTTCTCCCGAGTATTCCCCGTGGTCTGTCCCGCACCGCGCACAAGCTGCACACGCTGCCACTCGTGCCTCGACGCCAGCTTCAGATAGCCCACGAGGTCCGGCAGCTGCTCGATCTGCGAAGGCAGCACCGCGGCCTCGGTCGAGACCTGTTGCGAAACGCTTCTGCTGCTGAACAACGACAGCGGCTGGCGCGAGCGCGACACGTTGCTCCGCAGCACCTCACGCTCGCCTATCAGCCTGGAAGCAAAGCGCGCGGTGCCGCCGCCCTCGCTCGCCGAGGACCGCAGCAGCAGCGTGTTGGAGCAGTTCTCCACGATGGTGTGGGCATCACCATCGCCGTAGGTGCTCGACACCTGGGCAATCGACTGGAACCCGAGCGCACAGCGACCACCGAACTTGCGCAGCCGGGCCAGGGCGTCCTTCAGGCCATCGATCTGCCCGAGAGCGTCCAGCTCATCCACGACGAACCACAGGCGCTGGTCCGCCTCCGGGCGGTTCATGGCCTCGAATATCCCCAGGCGCATCCAGGCTGAAATCTGCGAACGCAACGCCGCGATCTGGCCGGCCTGGTACGGGATGAACAGCGCCCCCCGCGACTGAGGGCCACGCCGCACCCACTGGCGCACCGAAAGCGCCTCGCCGCTCTGCTGCGATACGTATTGAAGTGACGCGACCGCCGAACTGGTGACCGCGCGTATGGACCCGAACATCCGTCCGTTGTGTTCGTCAAGAAAGGGCTGCGCCGGTGTTTTTGCCAGCAACCGGCTCAAACCCTCCACCGGCTCCATCGTCAGCAGCTGGTGCAGTTCACCGACATCCCGGATGCCAGCGGCCATCGCCCGGCCCGTCACGGCGGAGAAAAAGGTCCGCGCATAGGCGCTCCAGGCGCGGTCTGAACCCTCGTGATCGGGAATCAGCGACCGTGCCAGCTGTTCGATGTCGTGAGGTTGTTCGATTTCTCCGAACAGATCCCAGCGGTGGGAGCGGGAATCGAAGGGATTGAGGATGACGTCTCCACGGGAGCGGTCGTAGAACCGGCCCAGGTAGCCTCCATCCGGATCAGCAATGATCACCCGGTCACCGCGTCCCAGGCTTGCCGCCAGGATCTCATTCAGGGCTGTGCTCTTGCCCGTGCCCGTGGCGCCGATGATCTTGAAGTGCTTGGTCTCATCCTGCGGTGCCACCGGCATGCCAGCCAGGGTGATCTGTGCACCGCGGTTTCGATCGCTCCTGCCGCGCAGCAACCCGGTGCTCAGTGACAGCCCTGCTCCCCGTGACAACCCCGCGTCCGGCGTGCGCGCAACGTCCTCACGCACCACTGCGCCGCGCCGGAACTGTTCCACCGTGCGTTCACCACGGGCCAACCGGGTTCCGGCCAAGTATCCCGCAGCCACGCTGGTGGCCGCTCCCAGCCCAATGCTCGCCAGTGCGGACATCTGCAGCCCCAGGGCGGGTGCCAGGGCGGAAGCCAGTCCCAGGCCCGCGGAAACGGCCGCGGTCACTGGCACCGCCGCCAGCGGCGCGGTCATGACCCGCAGGACTGACGCGCCCCGACGCGCCATTGCGACCACCATCGGCAGTGCGACCGAGCCGTATGCAATACCCAGCCCGGTGGTACCGTGGAGCAGTGTTGAAGCAGCAGTGCCGAGCATGTCGACACTGTTGCAGAGGGGAGTGGCCGGAGTCAGCCTGGATAATTGCCGTGTTTGTGCAATTATTCCCAAGCGACCAGGTGCACGATGTGAGCGGACCCGGCGCCCACGACCGCCGTGGGCCTCACGCCCTGATCAAAAGTCACGAAACGACCACCGTGGCGTACCGCCAGCGCCAGCAGACAACGATCCGTGATCTGACGCGGCCCAAGCAGCTCAGCGGACCTGAACACATGGTCATCCGTGATGCTGACATCATCAGGCCAGCACTCGTGGTGGGCGGTGGCCTTGGCGCGGGCGAGGCGCTGCAGGATCATGGCCGCGGGCTGGGGATTGGGATATCCCGGGCTCGTCATGATACGGGTGATGCCATTTTCGGTGATCGGACAGGAGGCCCAGCCACGATCGAGTTCCGCGGCGAGCCAGGCAGTTGCCGCTCGATGCCCCACATGCCCGGCGTCCAGCAGGGCGATCAGCACGTTCACATCGAGCAACGCGCGCATCGACTGCCTGCCAGCAGAATCTCTAATAGACATCCTGATCACGGAGTATGTATTTCACAATAATCAAGCACCGAGGTGTTTCGGCTGATACCAGATCTCCTTGATGTAGCGCTGGTGATCCTGCACGCCGAACTGGATGACCACGTCCACCAGCATATGCAGCAAGTGCAGGATGTCGGTCCGCGACAGATCCTGGCCTCCGCGGCTTTGCTTGACCAGCAGCACCAGCTGTTCGAAGGCCAGCTGCGCCGATGCGGCGTGCACGCTGGTGATGGACCCCGGGTGCCCGGAGTTGACGTTGCGCAGGTAGTCAAAGGCCTCCTCGGAGCGCAGTTCGGCCAGCAGGATACGATCCGGCTTCATGCGCAGGCATGACTCCAGCAACAGCTTCGGCGTCACCCGGCTCACGCCCTGCCCGTCCTTGCTGTAGAACAGGCGCACGTGGTTCGGATGCCGGTCGAGCACCAGCTCCTGCGCATCCTCGATCGTGATCAACCGCTCCTGCGGCGGAATCTCCCGGATCAGGGCCTTGGTCCAGGTGGTTTTACCCGACCCCGTGGGCCCGGATACCAGGATGTTCAGCCGGCCATGCACGGCCTGGCGCATGAACTGCACATAGTCCCGGCCAGCCAGCAGAGCCGTCAACCGCTCCTGCAGTTCATCGACGGCGCGAGTGTCACGTACCTGCCGGAAGATCCCGCGCGCGGCAAGTTCCTCCACGCTCCAGACCTGCGCCGAAGGCTTGCGCACCGTGATGGACACCGTGCCAGCCGCGGCTGCCGGCGGCATGGCGATCTGGATGCGCTCGCCACCCGGCAGCGCGCCGGAGAGCAGCGGTGACTGTTCATCGATGCGCTGGCTCGTGGCATTGGCCGCGAGTTTGGCAAGCCGCAGACACCAGTCGAAGTCGGCAAACGGCAGTTCCTCCCGGAGCCACCCCGCCCCCGTCTCGACCCACGCTTCCCCGGGCTGGTTGATGCACACCTCAGTGACACCCGGGCGCGCCAGCAAAGGGTCGATAGCACGCAGCGTCAGCCGCAGCGCCGACGGCCCTTCAACCTGCATCGATGGCCTGCAGTCCGCCAGCGAACGCGTGCGCGACGGCACAGCCCGCTCTCATCGAGGACCACCGGTGGTCCTGAGGTCGTACACGGAGCGGAAATCCAGGTCCCTCGCCACCAGCACCTGGATGC
>DAIDKA010000273.1 GCA_027451085.1 Gammaproteobacteria bacterium | reverse complement strand
CTGTCCGTCACCTGGACCAAGGGCATCCTGAGCCTCACCCCGATGGTGGACTGGGTTGGCCATGGCACCCTGCTCAACAACGGCGTGACGCCGGACCAGGGGGCGTTCTACGAGTGGGTGGCCTCAGGCAAGGCCGCGGCTGCCGGTCAGAATTACGTCCTGCTGCCCTTCAACTACGTGCCCAGCTACTTCGAGTTCAACATGAACGCGACGCTGGACTTCGGCAGCATCTGGAACCTGAAGGACCTGCAGGTCTACACCCAGGTGAACAACCTGCTGAACAAGGCCCCGCCGTTCGCCGCTGCCCCGAGCGGCGGTCTGTTCGGCACCGGCGGCGTCGCCGGCACCAACCCGGTGCTGTACGACACCATGGGCCTGGCCTACCGCATCGGTTTCCGCGTGGCCTTCTAAGCCACACGGGACCTGACCGGCCGCGCCGTCGGCGGCCGGCTCCTTTCAAGGCCGCACTGTCGCAAGGCAGTGCGGCCTTTCTTTTCCCGGCGCCACGTAGTGGATACGGTCTTGTTCCCTGGCAGCAAAGGCGGTAGATCGCCGACGATTTTGCACCGCAGCTATTGCAATGCAGCATTATCTGTGAAAGCAGAAAACGCTGTAAAAGCCGCATAAAAACCACACCTGACCAGATCAGATCCCGATCCGCAGTGTTGTTTTCACAACCGGTCCAGGTGTTGCTTAGTCCACAACCACCGGCCGCAAAGACGAGAATTTGCAAAACCACGCCTAAAACCCATTGCATGAGCAAAACTTAACATCTACATTGCGCTCCCAAGAGGTCGCGTTGGCACCCGGTCATCAGGCAGGGGCAGCCAGAAAACAACAGCGGTCCACAGGGAGGGGTCATGACAGTTGCACATGCATCAGGCCGGCCGACAGTGCCCGCCTTTGAGTCCGGCGTAACGCCGGTCAGCGCACTTCACAGGAAGCGATACCACCATCCGCTTTAAGTCGGCGCTTGTCCGCCGCTGAAGCTTTCCAGTTCCCGTGTGGCTGCCCAAGCAGCCATCAACAGGGATGTTTTGTCTAAAAATCCGTAGAGGGGAGTTCCCAAATGGTCTCAGTACGTCAAGCCGTCAGTGCGACGCTCCGCGCGGCCCGCGATGCCGCCCTAGCCCGCGAATCACGTGCCAGGTTCGCCGCCTCGGCCGGCGCCTTGGTGCTCAGCGTCTCCATGTCATGGTCACCGCATGCCCTTGCGGATCAGGCCGCCGCGCAGGCCGCATCCACCACCAGCAATCCCCCGGCGCCGGCCGCGGCCTCGCCCGATGATTCCCTCCAGGAAATCACGGTCACGGGCTCGCGCATCAAGCGCAAGGACTACGAGTCCAGCAGCCCGCTGGTCACCGTGGACTCGGCGGAACTCGAACAGCGCTCCGGCCTGAACATCGAGTCCTACCTGAACCAGCTGCCCCAGTACAGCCCGGCCCAGACCCCCACCACCGAGGCCGAGGACGTCCAGCCCTCCGCCACCAACACGGTCGGTGTCTCCACCATCTCGCTGCGTGGCTTCGGCCCCAACCGCAGCCTGGTGCTGGTGGATGGCCACCGCACCACCCCGGTCAACGCCCTGATGGTGACCGACATCAACACCATCCCGTCCGCGATGATCGACCGCGTGGAAACCATCTCCGGCGGCGCATCGGCCACCTACGGCGCCGACGCCCTGGGCGGCGTCACCAACTTCATCCTGAAGAAGAGCTTCCAGGGCCTGCAGGTCGATGTGCAGGACGGCGAGACCGAGGCCGGCGACGGCAACGAGCTCCGGGTGTCCGCCCTCATGGGCACCAGGTTCGCCGATGGCAAGGGCAACATCATCATGGGCGCGGAGTACTACAACCGCGACGCCTCCTACGACAGCAACCGCAGTTTCTACACCAACGCCTGGAACGACCCGAATGCCTTGACCAGCAACGCGTTCTTCATCAACGGCTACAACGGCTACTCCATGGAGTTTGCGCCTCCCTCCGCGGCCGCCTCAGCAGCGGTTTTCAGCAGTCGTTATGCCGCTGGCGGCAACGCGTACGCTTTCCCAGGCACTGGTACCTTCGGCACCTCGTATTTCAATCCCAACGGTACGATGTGGACACCGAACGGCGCCCTGGCGACCAGTGGCTACAATGGCCCCACCTCCGGCAACGGTCTGAAGCAGGAGAACTGCTACGACAACACCCAGCTCAACATCGGTCAGGGACCTGCGCCGACCGAGACTCAATGCCTGGCGTGGAATAACCCCACGGCACTGGCAGAACTGCCGCAGACCCGCTTCTCGTTCTACGGCAACAGCTCGTACAACATCACGGACGACGTGAAGTTCTACACCAACGTACGCTTCGCGGAAAGCCAGACCGACACCCTGCTGGCCACCCCCACCAGCGGCATCGGCGGCTGGTCGGCCAGCGTGCCCTTCAACGCCGCCACGGACAGCCCGATCAACCCGACCGCGATCACGCCCACGACCTCGGCAGCGCAGGTATCGACCATCCTGGCCTCGCTGGTCAATGCCAATGGCAGCCTCAACACCAGCAGCCCCTACTACAACAGTGGCTACAAGGCCATGGGCACCACCGGCGTCGGGCACCCCGTACCGGCGCAACTGGCGGCGCTGCTGCTGACTCGCAACAC
>DAIDKA010000272.1 GCA_027451085.1 Gammaproteobacteria bacterium | reverse complement strand
GCTGGCACTCTCGAGATCATCATGCGGGTGTATTTCGAGAAACCCCGCACCACGGTGGGTTGGAAGGGACTGATAAACGACCCGCGCATGGATGGCAGTTTTCGCATCAACGAGGGGCTGCACCTGGCACGCCAGCTGCTGATCGACATCAATCAGCTCGGGCTGCCGGCCGGTTGCGAATTCCTGGACATCTTCACGCCGCAGTACCTGGCCGACCTGGTGAGCTGGGGTGCGATCGGGGCCCGCACCACGGAGAGCCAGGTGCACCGGGAAATGGCCTCCGGCCTGTCCTGCCCGGTGGGCTTCAAGAACGGCACGGACGGCAATGTCCGGATTGCAATAGATGCCGTCCAGGCGGCCTCGCATCCACACCATTTTCTCGCCGTGATGAAGGATGGGCGCAGTGCCATTGCATCGACCAGCGGTAACGCCGATTGCCATGTGATCCTGCGCGGCGGCAAAACGCCCAACTATGATGCAGGCAGTGTCGAGGCTGCGGCCCGGGCGCTGCAGTCGGCCGGATGCCCGGCACGCCTGATGATCGATGCGAGCCACGGCAACAGCGGCAAAAAGCCGGAGAACCAGCCGGGCGTCGTCGACCATATTGCCGCACAGGTTGCCGGCGGCAGCAGCCGCATTGCCGGGGTCATGGTCGAGAGCCACCTGGTCGGTGGCCGCCAGGATCTTGTCGCAGGTCAGCCTCTGCGCTATGGCCAGAGTGTCACCGACGGATGCATTGACTGGGCGACGAGCCTGCGCGTGCTGGAAAGCCTGTCGCAGGCCGTCACCACGCGCCGCGCCCTGCTCCGCGGTGCGGCCTAGCGCAACACCAGCCAGGCGGCATCGATGATGGCCCGGGGCAGCCTGGCGCACGCCGGCGTGACTGCCCCGCAGCGCAGCTGATGAAGCTGGCGCAGCGCTGAGGTAGCATCCGGGAACCAGCCCTGGAGTTTCAGCACCTGTCCAAAATGCCATCCGTGCTCCGGTTCTTGAGACTATGGGCCGCAGTGATCCTGGTGCTGGCGGCAGCTTCAGGTTGCGCCACCATCGACAACTGGAAACAGGAGCACCGCGAGGCCGCTGTACGCCGCGGGCAGGCTGAAGCGGCGGCCACACGCGAGGAGGCGTTGGAGGCTGATCGCGCATCGAAGGCGAAGCAGACGCAGACCATTGCGCAACTGCGCCACCTGCAAAGCGAGCTGGTCACGCACGGCGATGCGGACTCACTGGCCGCCGGCGCCCTGCTTGAAACCTTGCTCGTCGGGTTCCCCAACGCCACGGCCCTGGACCTCACCACGCGGGCCGTTGGCCGTGCGCCCGAGCGCACTGATCTTGTGCTGTTGCAGTTGCAGCAGTGCGAGACCATTCCGGGTTGCAATGCGCTGCCACTGGAGGTCCATCTGCGTGCGCTTGATCCACACAACGGGATCACATGGATTTATGCGCTGTTCCGCGCGGATCGTGAAAACCGGCCGCAGGACCGGGCGGCGGTCCTTGCGGGCCTTGCCCGTTCCAGTCGCGTCGATCTTTACTGGAGCCGCACCGTGTTCCATCTTGCCAGTGCGATGAGCGGGAAAGCCGGCCTGGATTTCGGTGAGGCAGTACGCCGGGTGATTGCCAGCGAGTCCGGCTTGAGCGCCCTGTTCGAGCCTCTGGCCGGCATATGCGGGGCGCAGGAGACTGAGCTGCCCGATGCCCTGATCCGGTGCCGTCAGATTGCTGCGGCGCTTCGGCACGCTGACACCGGCCTGGTGGAGGCCTATGGCACCAGCCTGGCCATACGGCTCTGGCCTTCCGGGTCTGTCGAAAGGCAGGCGGTCATTGCCGAGCGCCGTGCGTTACGCTACCGGGCGGATCTGCTGGCCCGTCACGCGGCACAGATCAATTCAGCGCGGGCGGTGCGCATACTCGCAGGTCTGCTGCCCCAGTATCCCACCGAGCAGGGTGTCTACCGGGCCTTGTTTATCCGCCTGGGATTGAATCCCGATCCGCCGGCACACTGGATCGATCTGCAGCCTGAAGGATAAGCTCGCCGGCATCGGCCTCCTCCACGCTGACGGCGAACCTCCCGGATGTTGTCCCTGCGATACCAGGCAAGCTTTTTCTCCTGTTCTGCGGCGTTGATCCTGTGCGCAGGGGTGCTGCCGGCCGTGGCTCCGGCCCAATCCAAGGAGGGTTCCGCGCCTGCGCAGCCCCAGGCGCTTGAGGAAGTGACTGTCACCGCAGTCAAGCAGTCCGATGAGCGCACCCTGGACCGGGTCATCATTCCGCGCTTCGTGGCGTCACATGGAGTGCCGAATCCGTATTCTCACCAGCTCGGGCGCTGGCGCAGTCCCGGTGCGATCTGCCCGAGCACCGTTGGACTCAGGCCGGCATTTGCCGATTATGTGTCGCATCGGATCCTCAGCGTGGCGGCGAGCGTCGGCGCGCCCACCGCAGTGTATGGACATTGCAAGGCCACTGTTGAAGTCATATTCACGCCAGATCCGCAGGAACAGGTGAATTACTTCAGCAAGCACTACCGGGCGCTGCTGGGCTATGACGGGGACATGTCGGAAAAGGACCTGCTGACGTTCAGCCAGCAGATCCGTGCCTGGTACACCACTGCGACCCTGACATTCGGAAACAGCTGGGTCGTCGACAAGGACCCTCCGGTGGGCGTTGTCAATGCGCAGGAGCGTGGCAGCGCCAGCCGGATCAGTGCCGGCACGCTCAGTGGGTTCGTCAATGTCCTGGTCATTGCGGATGCCAGGCGGGTCAGCGAACACTCGCTGGGTTCGATTGCCGATTACATCGCCATGCTGGTGCTGACGCGGGCGTCCACGGGTGGGTGCAGTGAGCTGCCGAGCATCATCGACCTGCTGTCGAGCGGTTGCACGGGAAGACCTCCGCCCGATGCTATTACCGCGGCCGACACCGCTTATCTGAAGGCGCTTTATTCGGCGGACCTGGGCAAGAACCTGAACCTGGAAAGAGGCGACATGCACGACCGCATGTCGCGGGAAGTACTGGATAAGCAAGCTCAGGATGGAAGACGGCCGGCCCCACCCTGAGGTAAGGAGTTGAAGGAGACCACCGTGCCCGGAGTCCGGGGGGAGCCTCTGTGGCTCTCAGGAAACTGGTCGAGGAGGCGCGGCGTGGTGGCCCGGTGATGTACGTGACCATGCGCTGCAGCTTGCATCTGGCGGATAGTCCCCGGTGCTTCAGTCCAGCGTCTGCTGCGCCAGGATGAAGGCGCCCGCCAGCCCAGCCCTGTCCTTCAAGCCGGAGCTGCAGACGTATTGCGTGAACACATCTCGATCACGGCGTCCACATCCATGCGAAAGCGACCGGCATCGATCCGGGGTGCGTGTCCCTGGGCGCTGGCGATCACGGCCCTGGGTACGAATCGCCGTTTGCGCACTGGACGCAGTTCGGCAATTGGAGTGCCGTTACGGGTAACCGTAATCGTATGCCCCGCTTCCACTTCGCGCAGTACTGCGGCGGAGTCATTGCGAAGCTCCCGCTGGGTGATGAGTCTGCCCATGGATATCATCCGTAGCAAATGTAGCACCTTGTAGCAATCGGGCGCGTTTGCAAGCCACCTGCTCCTTAAGGCTTCGACAACGAAGGATCAAGCGCGATCGCGCGGCGCATATCCAGCTCGGCGTCTTTGCGGCGCCCCAGGTGCTGGGCGGCAAGCCCGCGGTTGTACAGCACCGTGGGCTGATCCGGGTTGAGGTCCAGGCTGGCGGAGAAGTCGGCGAAGGCCTGCGAAAACTCCCGCAGATCAAAATGCACGTTGCCCCGTTTGAAGAACGCAACGGCATTGCTCGGGTCTGCGCTGATCACACGGTCGTAGTCGTCGAGACTGGCGGCGAGCGACTTCTGTGCGTAATGCGCTCCCGCCCTGCCGACCAGGGCAGGCAG
Organism: Gammaproteobacteria bacterium; assembly: GCA_027451085.1. Lineage (GTDB taxonomy): Bacteria > Pseudomonadota > Gammaproteobacteria > Steroidobacterales > Steroidobacteraceae > DAIDKA01. The sequence goes on along the minus strand of DAIDKA010000272.1, from coordinate 1,390 downwards.
GCTCTTCGGATCGATCGTCAGCGCGGCGTCGAAATCGGCAAGCGCCTTGTCCCACTGGCCTTGCCGGGCGTACACCGCGCCCCGGTCGGTATACGCCGCAGCAGAGGCGGAAAGTTCGATGCTGCGGCTGAAGTCCTGCACCGCCTCACTGAGGTTGCCCAGGGACAGGTTGAGGAAGGCCCGGGTTTCAAGCGCGGGTGAATGCGGATCGAGCCGCAGTGCTGCATCCAGTTCCGACAATGCCGCCTGCTCGTCCTTGTCCTTGAGCAGCCTGCCGAGCGCCGCATGGGCGGGCGCATAACCCGGCGCCAGCCGTGTGGCGTTACGGTAGTCATCGAGGGCCTGCAGAGGATCCCCACTCTTCTCGTGCGCAGTCCCAAGATCGTAGAACGCCTTGCCGTTTCCCGGCTGTTCGCGGATGACCTCGCTTAGATCAGCTATGGCCAGTTCGGGGTGGTTGGCGGTCAGGTAAAGCGTCGCTCGGTTGGAATGGGCAGTGACATCGTCCGGATCGAGCGCAATCGCATGGGTGAGATCCGCGATGGCCTCATCGTGGCGTCCCTGGGCATTCAGGGCGAACGCGCGGTTGTCGTAGACAGCGGGATCCTTGGGCGCGATTTTGAGCGCCTGGTCGTAGTCCTGCAGTGCATGGGGAAAGTCAGCCTTGGACGAATAGAAGTCCCCCCTGGCAACCCACGGCGTTTCTTGCTTCGGGGCCGTCCTGGTCGCGACATCGAGGTCGTCCAGAGCCGCCGGATCATTGCCCGCCTGCTGGTACGCCTGGGCACGTGCCACATGGATGCTGGCGACTTCGGCCTTTTCAATGCCGCCGGCATTGAGGACGAACGTGCAACTCGTAATCCGCCTGGCTGCCGGCTGCAACTGATCTATGCACAGTCTGGCGTTTTCCCGGACGAGGTTGAACTGGCCGAAATCAGCCTGGGCATGCAGTTCCCCTGCCCTTGCCGAGAGCGTGAGCACCAATGCCAGCGATGTACGCGTGCGCAACGACACAAACCAGGCTCCCCAGGGAAGACCACTGCTGAGCAGCAGACCGACTGCACTGCCGCACCGCTGAGCTGCCGGCGGCCGCTGCATGTTCGCATATGGGCGGTCCCTGAGTGAATGATGCCGACCCTGGCAAAATCGATTGCGGCTGTTACCATCGAACGCGGCTCGGACCGGCCCACTGATCCGGCGAATACGCCTCCAAGGAGCAAGCGGCATGACGACCTTCGTCCTGGTTCACGGCGCGTGGCATGGCAGCTGGTGCTGGCAGAGGGTGCGGCGGGCGCTGCAGGACCAAGGGCATGAGGTCCACACCCCGACCCTGAGTGGAGTCGGCGAACGCGCGCATCTGCTGTCGCGGGACATCGACCTGGAAGTGCAG
>DAIDKA010000271.1 GCA_027451085.1 Gammaproteobacteria bacterium | reverse complement strand
GGTGGTGACGTCCGCCTGCACATGCTGTACGCCAAGCTGGCTGACGCAGTGGCGCTGCAGGAACGGGGCGAACTTGCCGGCATCCAGGTGGTAGGAGTAGTTGGCCACGGCCCGGTACTCCGGCGTCGTGATCGTCTTGGGCGCCAGCCCCAGGTCGCAGATCTCACCCTGCGGGCAGACGTAGTCGCAGAAGCTGCGGCCCGCGCCGTCCTGGAGCCAGTGCGGCGCCAGGTTCAGCTGGACGAACGCCTGCGGCAGCATCAGCGGGTGGTAGTAGCTGTCATCCGGCGCCCCGGTGGTCCAGCCGGCAAAGCGCCCGCCCTGCTTGAACGCCGCGTCACACTCGCGCAGGAAGGCCGTCTCGGACACTCCCATTTTTTCGAGCGTCGTGCGCAAGGTCGGCCAGGTGCCCTCCCCCACCCCCACGATCGGCACGTTGGGGGATTCCACCAGGGTCACGTTGAACGTGCCGGCCTTGATGCGTCCCTGGTGCCGCGCAGCGATGACGCCCGCGGCAAGCCAGCCGGCGGTGCCGCCGCCCACGATGACCACGGATTTCACTGCATCATTCATCAGCCTGCTCCCGCACCTGCAGCGCCACGCCGCCGCATCAGTACCGGCAGTGCCGGGCGACGATGCTCTCCGCAAGCTCCTGCCTGCCCGACGGAATGCGCGGGTCGAGTCCGGCCTTGACGGCGTGATCCGCAAGGGTGGCCAGGGTGAACTCGCCGGCCTGGATCCTGCGGCCGAGATCCCCGCTCCAGCCCTGGTAGCGCGCCTGGGTGAGCTTCGCCAGCGCGCCGCTGGCGACGACGTCGGCTGCCGCAAGCAGCGCCCGCGCCAGGGTGTCCATGCCGCCGATGTGCGCGAGATAGAGATCGGCAGCGTCCAGCGACTGGCGGCGCAGCTTGGCGTCAAAGTTGAAGCCACCGCTGGTGAAGCCCCCATCCTCGATCAGCTGCACCAGGGTCGGCACCAGTTCCTGCGCATTGTTGGGGAACTGGTCCGTGTCCCAGCCATTGCGCGGATCGCCGCGGTTGATGTCGATGGAGCCGAAGATCCCGTAGGCGCGCGCGGCTGCGATCTCATGCTCGAAATCCACCCCTGCGAGCGTGGCGTGGTTGACTTCGAGATTGACCTTGACCTCGCCCGCCAGGCCGTAGCGCTGCAGGAAGGCGTACACCGCCGCGGCATCGCGGTCGTACTGGTGCTTGGTCGGCTCGAACGGTTTGGGCTCCACCAGGATGGCGCCCTTGAAGCCGATGCGATGCTTGTGTTCCACCACCATCGACAGGAAGCGGCCGTACTGATCCAGCTCGCGCTTCAGGTCCGTGTTCAGCAGCGAGTCATAGCCTTCGCGCCCGCCCCACAGGACGTAGTTCTCACCTCCCAGGCGATGGGTGGCTTCCAGGCAGCAGCGCACCTGGGTCGCGGCCCACGCGAACACCTCGGGGTCGGGACTGGTCGCCGCGCCACCGGCATAGCGCGGATGGCTGAACAGGTTGGCCGTTCCCCACAGCAGCTTGACACCCGTCGCAGACATCTTGCCGGCGATGAGTTCCTCGACGTGATGCAGGTTGACCACGTGCTCGCCGGGCGAGCCCGCCGTGGCCATGGCGTCGACATCGTGGAAGGTGAAGTACGGCAGTCCCAGGCGCGAGAGGAAATCAAACGCCGCCTCGAGCTTGTGTTCGGCCATGGACCTGGTGATGACCGGGGCCAGCCAGGGCCGTGGCAGCGTGCCGCCGCCGAAGATGTCCGCCCCGGGCCAGTTGAAGCTATGCCAGTAGCACACCGCAGGCCGCAGCCACTGCGCCATGCTGCGCCCGAGGACCACGCGGTCCTTGTCGTAGACGCGGTAGGCGAATTCATTGCTCGTGTCCGGGCCCTCGAAGCGTACGGGGGCGACGTCCGAAAAAATGGTCATGGTGCGAACTCCACGAAGGAAGGTTTGAGGTCCCGGTACAACCGGGCAAAGGTGGCGCGGCGCCCGGCAAGCAGCCGCGCCAGCGCAGGATCAGGTTCAATGACTTGCTGAACCGGCGGCGCGCTGCAGACAGATTCAGGTGTCTCGCCGGTGAGCGCGAGGCGCGCCAGTCTTGCAGCACCGATGGCGGCGCTGACTTCGCTGCCCTGCCGGTACAGCAGCGGCCGCTCCAGGGCCGCGGCCAGCAGCTCACCCCAGTACGCAAGCCGCGCCCCACCACCGGCCATGCTGATTTCATCGACGTGGCCCCCGCCTTCCAGCAGCACGTCCAGGCCGTCGGCGAACGCCAGCGCCACACCCTCCAGCACGGCCAGCGCCAGGTCGACACGCGCGGTCGCAGGCGTCAGGCCGAAGAACACGCCGCGCGCCTGCGGATCGTTGTACGGGGTGCGCTCGCCGGAAAGGTATGGCAGGAACAGCGGGCTGTCTGCGCGCAGGCCGCGCCGCCCTGCCTGCTCCGCCAGCGCCACGGGATCACCGCCACCGGTTGCGGCGAGCACCCAGTCATAGGCGCTGGCCGCGCTGAGCAGCACCGCCATCTGGTGCCAGCGTCCCGGCAGGCAGTGGCAGAAGGCATGTGCGGCGCGGTCCGGGTTGGGCCGGAACCGATCGGTGACCACGAACAGCACCCCGGAGGTACCCAGCGACAGGAAGGCCTGGCCGGGCCGCACGACACCGGTTCCCGCGGCACTCGCGGCGTTGTCGCCGCCGCCACCGGCCATCACCGCCTGCGGCATTCCCAGAAGCTGTGCGACCCCGCCCGTCAGCGTGCCACAGGCGGTGCTGCCTTCAACCAGGCGTGGCATGTGGCTGCGATCCAGGCCGGTCGCGGCCAGCATGGCGTCGGACCAATCGCGCCGGCCGACATCCAGCCAGGCTGTGCCGGAGGCATCCGAGAGGTCCGAGACCTTCTCCCCGGTCAGGCGCCAGCGCACATAATCCTTCGGCAGCAGCACCGTGGCGATACGCCGGAACACTTCCGGCTCATGACGCAGCACCCACAGCAGCTTGGGCGCAGTGAATCCCGGCATGACGATGTTGCCGGTGATTGCACGCGCAGCAGGCTCGCGCCGCTCCAGTTCGACACACTCGGCGGCCGAACGACCGTCGTTCCAGAGGATTGCGGGCCGCAGCACCTGACCCCGGGCATCAAGCAGTGTCGCACCATGCATCTGCCCGGACAGCCCGACGGCACGGACCTGGCTGCGCAGCGCCGCCGGCAGCTGCCCGATAGCCTGTACAGTGGCCTGCCACCACTCTTCGGGGTTCTGCTCGGAAAAGCCTGCCTGGGGGCGCGACACCGTCAATGGCGCCGAGCCCTGCGCCAGCACCCTCTGGCCGGCGTCCGCCAGCACGGCTTTTACGCCCGAAGTACCAATGTCGATGCCGAGATACAAGTCAGGCCTCCACCAGTGTCAGATCG
>DAIDKA010000270.1 GCA_027451085.1 Gammaproteobacteria bacterium | reverse complement strand
GTCCCGCAGCGATCCGCGCAGCCTGGGGGAGCTACCGCTGCTCACCGCCAGCGGCGCCGAAGTCCCCTTGGGATCGGTGGCGGACATCCATGAGCGCATGGGCGAGAGCACGATCACCCGCGAGAACGGTGAGCGCAACCTCACCATCCGCATCGACAACCGCGACCGTGACCTCACCTCCTATCTCAACGAAGCGCAGGCGAAGATCGCGGCCCAGGTGCATTTCGATCCGAAAAAGGTGCGCCTGGAGTGGGGCGGACAGTTCGAGAACCAGCGCCGCGCCGAGGCGCGGCTGACGGCGATCCTGGGGCTGGTGCTGGGGCTGATGCTGATCTTCCTGACCATCGGCATGTACTCGTTCCGGCAGGCGGTCCTGATCCTGGGCGTGGTGCCGCTGGCGACCCTGGGCGGGTTGATCTCGCTGCACCTGACCGGGCAGAACCTCAACGTGGCCAGCGGCGTGGGCTTCATCGCGCTGTTCGGCGTGGCGGTGCAGAACGGCATCATCATGGTTTCCAGCATCAACCGGGCGCGCAAGTCCGGCCTGGAGCTGCATCAGGCCATCATGACCGGCGCGACCGAGCGGCTGCGCCCGGTGCTGATGACCGCGACCGTTGCAAGCCTGGGCATGCTGCCGGAGGCCATCCACACCGGCGTCGGCAGCGATGTGCAGCGCGGCATCGCCACGGTGGTCGTGGGTGGCCTGCTGGTATCGACCTTGCTCACCCTGATCGTGCTGCCGGCGATGTACCACGTGGTTGAGCACTGGTCCGAGAAGCGCGGCTGGAGGACGACATGGCAGACGCACTGAAGCAGGCCGAGGTGAGCCGGTGCAAGGGCATGAGCGTCGTGGCGGGCTGCGTTCTGGCCGTCCTGGCTGGTTGCGCGGTGGGTCCGGATTTTCACCAGCCGGCGCCGCCAGCGGATGACGGTTACGGCGCCGCGTCGAGCGCACCGACCTCCTCGGCGCCTGTGGCGGCGGGCGGGACGGAGCGGTTCGTCACTGGCATGAAAATCCCGCAGCAGTGGTGGCGGGTGTATCACTCGGACCGGCTGGACCGGCTGGTGGCGGAAGCGCTCCAGGGCAATCCGGACATCGATGCTGCGAAGGCGGCGCTGCGCCAGGCGCACGAGTTGTACCTGTCGCAGCGCGCCAGCTGGTTTCCCACCCTCACGGGCGGGCTCGACGCCCAGCGGGCCGAGAACGCTTCCGGCACCATCGCACCACCCACCGTGCAGACGAGCCCCACGTACAACCTTTACACGGCGCAGCTCGCAGTGAGCTATGTACCGGATGTTTTCGGGGGCACGCGCCGGGCCATCGAGGCGGCGCGCGCGGGCGAGGACCTGGGCCGCTACCAGCTGGAAGCGGCCTACCTGACCCTCAGCAGCAACGTGGTGGTGACGGCGCTGCAGGAGGCGTCACTGCGCGGGCAGATCGAGGCGACGCAACGCCTGCTGACATTGCAGCGGCAGCTGACGGACATGGTGACGCGCCAGCGCGCAGCGGGCACCGCCGCTGACCTGGACGTGCTCAACCAGCAGGCCGCGCAGGCGCAGACCGCCGCATTGCTGCCACCGCTGCAGAAGCAGCTGGGACAGACCCGCGACCAGCTGACCGCACTTCTGGGCCGGCTGCCGGCAGGGGAACCGATGGAGACCTTCAACCTGGCTGATCTCACGCTGCCGGAGGAACTGCCGTTGTCGCTGCCCTCGGCGCTGGTGGCGCAGCGTCCCGATGTGCTGGCGGCGGAGGCCAACCTGCATGCGGCGTCGGCCGAAGTCGGCGTGGCGCTGGCCGATATGCTGCCGCAGTTCAGCATCACGGGTGACCTGGGCTCCAGTGCACTGACCGCCGGCAGCCTGTTCGGGCCCTACACCGGGTTCTGGAGCCTGGGTGGATCACTGACCCAGACTCTGCTGGATGGCGGCGCGCTGTGGCATCGCAAGAAGGCCGCAGAGGCTGCCCTTGACCAGGCGGCGGCGCAGTACCGCAGCACGGTGATCCAGGCCTGCCAGAACGTCGCCGATACGCTGCGCGCGTTGCAGGCGGATGCCGATGCGCTGGGCACGGCCGCCACTGCGGCTGAAGCCACCCGCCGGCAGCTGGACGTTGCAAGCCGCCAGCGCGGCATCGGCGCCATCAGCACCACAGCCGTGATCGCCGCCGAACAGAACTACCGTCAGGCGCAACTGGCGCTGGTGCAGGCACAGGTCAACCGATACGCTGACACCGCGGCCTTGTTCCAGGCGCTGGGCGGAGGTTGGTGGAACCGGGATGCCGGCGCAGGGCAGGAGGGGGGGGAATGAGCGAGCTGGTGCGGCGCGCGGACCACGACGGGATCACGACACTGACCTTGAACCGGCCCGACAGGCTCAATGCCCTGAACAAGGACATGATCGAGGCGCTGGAAGACCACGTGACCGCAATCGAGCGCGAGGGGCGCGCCGTGGGTCTGGTGGTGCTGCGCGGGGCGGGGGGTAACTTTTCCGCCGGCTACGACATGGAGGAGGTCCGGGCGCATGTGCGGGCACATGGCAAGCCGCATGCTCATTCCGAGGTGATCGAGCGGATGGCGAACCTGCCGCAGCCGGTGATCTGCGCAGTGCAGGGGCATTGCGCCACCGGTTCGATGGAACTGGCGCTGGCCGCCGACCTGATC
>DAIDKA010000269.1 GCA_027451085.1 Gammaproteobacteria bacterium | reverse complement strand
TGCAGGGCATCGAGATATCCAATACGAAGCCGCCGATGGCGCGCGTGGAGCTGGAACAGAAACTGACCGGTGGCGCCATCAAGCGCATCCTGCGAAAGATCGGCAAGGGCGACAATCTGTTCGTGCTGTCCAATGAGCTGGACCAGTACCGGGATGGGTACGTGGTTTCGGACATCAACGCCAATACGGACACCCTGAGTTTCACCAATGGCGTGGAACTGGCGGCTGGCGATGCCGTTGGCGATGTGAGCGAGGCGGCGCTGCGTCGCATGCAGATCCGGGAGGCCATCAAGGCCCACTTCGACAAGGAGCAGTCTTTGTTCCTCCAGGGGATCAAGGTGCTGACCTTGTTCTTCATCGACGAAGTTGCCAAGTACCGGGACTACGGCCAGGCCGACGGGAAGGGCGAGTATGCTCGCGCGTTCGAGGAGGAATACGCCCAGGTCCTGAATGAGATCCTGCAGCTGGAAGATACCCCTTACATGAAGTACCTGAAGGGGATCGCGTCGGGCAGGACGCACAATGGATATTTCTCCATCGACAAAAAGTCCGGCCGTCTTGAAGACCCGTCAGTCGCCGCCCGTGGCGAAAACGCCGGGCTCTCGGATGATGTGGATGCCTATGACCTGATTCTGAAAGACAAGGAGCGCCTGCTGTCCTTCCAGGAGCCGGTGCGGTTCATCTTTTCCCATTCCGCCTTGCGTGAGGGGTGGGACAACCCGAATGTCTTTGTCATCTGCACCCTGAAGCACAGCGACAACACGGTCTCGCGGCGCCAGGAGGTCGGCCGCGGCCTGCGGCTGTCCGTCAACCAGCAGGGCGACCGGATGGATAACCCTGCCACGGTCCACGATGTCAATGTCCTGACCGTGGTGGCCAGCGAGAGCTACAAGGATTTTGTCGCGGGATTGCAGAAGGACATCAGCGATTCCCTATCCGCACGGCCAAAGGTGGCGAACGAGGACTACTTCACGGGCAAGGTGCTCAAGACGTCCGCCGGCGACGTGCAGGTCACACCGCAACTGGCAAAGCAAATCTACCGCTACCTGGTCAAGAACGATTACACCGACGATTCCGACCATATCACCGAAGGCTATAGCACGGCGCGGAAGGAGGGCACGCTGGCTGATCTACCGCCGGAGCTGAAGCCCTATGCGGAGCAGATCATCACGCTGATCGACAGTGTCTTTAACCAAAAGCAGCTGCCGGATATCGGCGATGACCGGAAGCCGAAAAAGAATCCGCTCAATGCCAATTTCCAGAAGCAGGAGTTCAAGGCGCTGTGGCATCGGATCAACCGAAAGGCGGCGTACAGTGTGGCCTTCGATTCGGATGAGCTGGTTCGCAAGGCCATTGCGACGCTGAACGATCCCCATAGGGGGCTGCGAGTGACACCGCTGCAGTACACCATCCAGCGGGGTGAACAGACCGCCAAGGTCAGCTACGATGAACTCGTAAGCGGTAGCTCATTTCGAGTCAACATGACTGAGACGGAAACCATCCGGACCTCGGCTGAGTCTGCAGTGAAGTACGACCTGCTGGGGAAAGTCGCCGAAGGAACAGTGCTGACGCGAAGCACGGTGGCGAAAATCCTGCAGGGCATCAATGTTGCTGTCTTTGCTCAGTATCGGTCAAACCCTGAGAGCTTTATTGCGGAGGCCATCCGGCTGATCAATGAGCAGAAGGCCACCGTGATCATCGAGCACCTGGCTTACGATCCGGTGGAAGAAAAATATGACCTGGACATCTTCACCGCGGGGCAGACCAAGCAGGATTTCAGTCAAGCCGTACAGACACCGAAACACCACATCTACGACTTTGTACTGCCGGATTCCGGTTCCAAGCCAGAGCGAGAATTTGCCGAAGCACTGGAAGCCAGTAGCGAGGTTGTGGTGTACGCCAAGCTGCCCCGGGGCTTCCTGATCCCGACGCCAGTCGGTGATTACAACCCGGATTGGGCCGTCACCTTCAAGGAAGGCGCGGTGAAGCACATCTACTTCGTGGCCGAGACAAAGGGCTCCATGTCCTCCTTGGATCTGCGTCCGATCGAGGCCACGAAGATCGACTGCGCCCGGAAGTTCTTTGAGGAAATGAACCGGCGCTATGCGCCGGAGAACGTCAGGTATGACGTTGTGGAGAATTTCGGGCAGCTTATGGCGCTGGTGCAATAAGTAATCTGTGGCACGTCATTTACAGCTGTAACAGTAGCTTGGTTCTCGAGACCCTCGCGCACGAGCAACGCAGTGTGTCAAAACTGTGCCAGGAATTTTTGCCTGGATGGGCAGAAACGCCCCATCAGGCGATGACATCGTCCAGGTCCGGAAATGCCATCCAGTCAGCCATCTCATTGACAGGAATCTATAATCCTGTCACTTTTTCAGGAGTGACATTATTCGAGCTTATGGCATGAGCGAGCATACTGCCAATCTCAGCAAGGAAGGTCGCGTCCTGATCCCGGCCACCATCCGGCGGGAGCTGGGCCTGCGCGAAGGGGAGCCGCTGTCGATCTCGGTCGTGGATGGCGAAATCCGCATCGTCAGCCGCCTGGCTGCCCTGCGTCAGATGCAGCAGCGTCTGGCGCATCTGCGCGATCCCCTGAATCCCGCGGTGGATGAGTTGCTGCGCGAGCGGCGGGAAGCGGCCTCGCACGAATGAACACGGTCTACGATGCATCCGCCTTGCTGGCGGTGGCTTTTGCTGAACCGGGTGCGGAGGCGGTACTGGAACTGCTGTCGCAGCCTGGCGGTGAGGTCAGTGCCGTCAACTGGTCAGAAGTCGGTGCCAAACTCGCCGAGCGACGCCTGAAGGCCGGTGACATCGCGCGCGAGTTGTCCGCGTTCGGGCTGGATGTGATCCCTTTCGATGAGGAGCAGGCCAGCATTGCCGCAGCCCTGCGGCCGACGACCAGACCGTTGGGGCTCTCACTTGGTGACCGCAGTTGCCTGGCGCTGGCGCGGGTGCGCGGCGCGCGAGTTGTGACCGCGGACTCGAACTGGAAGAAGCTGGCAGGATTCGAGATCCTCGCTGTGCGCGGCGTCTGACAAGCCAGATGGCCTGCCCTCACGGGGTGTTTGAACAGCCTCCGGCCAGCAGCTCCAGTGTCCTCGCGCACCATGTGCCATCGTGGAACTGCCGAAGCCCCTGATGTAAGACACGTGGCTGTGTTCGCGGAAGACCCGAGGGACGGCGGTCAGGATTGGGCTGCAGTGCCGCTTGGGGGTGTTCGATGAGGCGCGCAAGCCCTTGATTCAGTTGGCTCCCTGGGTTGGAATCGAACCAACGACCAACGGATTAACAGTCCGACGCTCTACCGCTGAGCTACCAGGGAACGCTACTGACAAACCGCCCTTGGAGAGGGCGGGGGCGCATTCTGCGTATGCGCCCCTATGACGTCAAGCGTCTTGCATCACCCATCCGCAGATTGATCTGCGGCAGGTGATGCGCCGACGCTTCAGCCGGCCGCCACCTTGGGTGTGCCGGCCCCGCTCAGCACCCGGCGCATGCGCTCGACGGCATCTTCCAGTGTCTGCATGCTGCAGGCGAAGGACAGGCGGATGTGTCCGGGGGCGCCGAAACCGCTGCCTGGCACCACTGCCACGCCGCCCTGGGACAGCAGCAGTTCGGCCAAGTCGCTGTCTTCGCGGCAGCCGAGGCTGGCCATGGCCTTGGAGACGTCTGCGAAGGCGTAGAAGGTGCCGGCGCCGGGGACGCAGCTGACGCCGGGCAGGGAGTTCAGGCCGGCGTTGATGAAGTCATGGCGCTCCTTGAAGGCCCTGGTCATCTCCACGACGCACTGCTGGTCTCCGTCCAGGGCCACGGTGGCGGCCTTCTGGGAGATGCTGGAGGCATTGGAAGTGGACTGGCCCTGGATGGTGCTCATGGCCGTGATGAGTTCCTTCGGGCCGCCGCAGTAGCCGATGCGCCAGCCGGTCATGGCGTAGCCCTTGGACACGCCATTGATGGTGACGGTGCGGTTGTAGAGTTCCGGTACGGCGCTCACCAGGCTGCAGAACGGCTCCGCACCCCAGTAGATTTTCTCGTACATGTCATCGGTGCCGATGATGATGCGCGGGTGCTCCAGCAGGACCTCACCCAGGGCTCGCAGTTCGGTCCGGGTGTAGGCGGCGCCCGTGGGGTTGCAGGGGCTGTTCAGCAGCAGCAGGCGGGTCTTGGGAGTGATGGAGGTGGCGAGCTGCCGCGGGGTGATCTTGTATCCCTGGGCGGCGCCTGCGAACGGGGTCACCGGCAGGCCGTCGGCCAGCAGCACCATGTCAGGATAGGACACCCAGTAGGGCGCCGGGATGATGGCTTCATCACCCGGATCGAGCACCGCCATGCACAGGTTGTACACGGTCTGCTTGGCGCCGGAGGACACCAGCACCTGGTTGCGTTCGTAGGTCAGGCCATGATCGCGCTGGAATTTGGCGATGATGGCGTCCTTGAGTTCGTTGGTGCCCTCGACGTTGGTGTAGCGGGTGAAGCCATTCCTGATGGCGTCGATGCCGGCCTGTGCGATGTGCTTCGGGGTGTCGAAATCGGGTTCGCCGGCGCCCAGGCCGATGACGTCATGGCCTTCGGCCTTGAGGCGTGCGGCACGGGCGGTGACGGCAAGGGTCGGGGACGGCTTGACGCGCTGTACGCGCCGGGAGACTTGTAGGTTCATGAACTCTTGGAGCCATCGCGGGAATCCGCGGGAAGGCGATATATTACGGGATCGTGTCGGCCTCCACCAAACCCACCTCCATGGAACGCTCGCCGTTCAAGCTCAAGTCCAGCTACGCGCCCGCCGGTGATCAGCCTGCGGCGATTGCAAAGCTCACGGAAGGCCTGCAAAGCGGGCTTGCGCACCAGACTTTGCTGGGCGTCACCGGGTCGGGCAAGACAATGAGCGTGGCCTGCGTCATCCAGAACGTGCAGCGCCCGGCGCTGGTGCTGGCGCACAACAAGACGCTCGCCGCACAGCTGTACGGCGAGTTCCGCGAGTTTTTCCCGGAAAACGCGGTGGAATACTTCGTTTCCTACTACGACTACTACCAGCCCGAGGCCTACGTGCCGTCCTCGGACACGTACATCGAGAAGGATTCCTCGGTCAACCAGCATATCGAGCAGATGCGCCTGTCAGCCACCAAGGCGCTGCTGGAGCGTCCGGATTCGATCATTGTCGCCACTGTTTCAGCCATCTACGGCCTGGGTGATCCGCAGGCGTACCTGGCGATGGTGCTGCACCTGGTGCGCGGCGAGCGCATGGACCAGCGCCGGCTGCTGCGGCGGCTGGCGGACATGCAGTACACCCGCAACGAGCTCGACCTGACGCAGGGCACCTACCGGGTGCGCGGCGATGTCATCGACGTGTTCCCGGCCGAGGCCGAACGCGAGGCGGTGCGCATCGAGCTTTTCGACGACACCATCGACTCGATCACGCTGTTCGATCCGCTGACGGGCCAGGTGTCGCGCAAGGTGCCGCGGTTCACCGTCTACCCGGGCACGCACTACGTCACGCCGCGTGACCGGCTGCTGTGGGACGTCGGCCACCAGGC
>DAIDKA010000268.1 GCA_027451085.1 Gammaproteobacteria bacterium | reverse complement strand
GTCGTCGGCGACTTCGAGCGAGCCGTCCTTGAACAGCGTGACGTCGATGTGTCTGGCATGGCCGGCAGTGGCCTCGTCCACGGAATTGTCGACGACCTCGTGCGCGAGGTGGTTGGGCCGGGAGGTGTGGGTGTACATGCCCGGGCGGCGCCGCACGGGCTCGAGGCCGGAAAGGACCTCGATGTCGGAAGCTGTGTAACTCATTGCGGGCGCGATATTACCTTATGAGCCCGCAATCGCACCGTTTTACGGCAGCCCGACCGCAAAGGTCCGACGTCGGGGTGCGCTTCCCGTCCCTGGGGCGGGACAACGCGCCATCCATGGCGCGTATCCCCTCCTTACGGACATTTTGCGGTCTGGCTGGCTACGGCCTGCTAATCCAGGTCGCCGATCAGCGACTTGCGGATGTCGGCGGCCACCGGATCCACGGTGTGGGTGTAATGCGGATGATCGACACCGGCGGCAAGCGCAGCGCCCTCCTTCAGCGCCGCCACCATGGCCGGGCTCAGCTCAAAGCGCAGAAAGTGCACGGCGCTGGTCTTCTCATCGTTTTCCCGCTCCATGTCCTCGTCCGCCACGGCAAACACGCGCCCGTGGCCCGCGACCTGCATCCAGCAGCGGGCCTCGATGCCCTTCAGCTCGGCCAGTCGGACCTTGCGGACCTGCGGGTCGGGGAACTCCACCAGCAGGGTGGCCTTCCAGTTGCTGCCGTCGGGAATCAGCGGGTTGTAGGCTGAAAGTTCATCCAGGATGCCCGCCTCCTCGAACACGCGCTCGATGCGCAGCATTTCCTGGACCTGGTACTGGACGGTGAGGCGGTCCTCGAAGCACCAGGTGCAGTTCGGCCCCACGGCCAGCCGCCGGTGGCTTTTGTGCTCCAGCACCTGGGTGCGGAACCCGGGACGCTGCCTGGCGTACTGCTCCAGGCTGAACAACTCACTGCTGGACAGTTTCTGCATGGCGGACTCAGCCTTATATCCCGTAGGCCTGGCGCAACAGCTTCAGGGGATGCTCCGGACCCGCAGGTCCATGCCCGTCCGCAGGCAGCATGCTGTCGATCTGGTGCCCGGCCATGGGGCAGTCGCTGGAGTAGTGATCCGGATGGGCATTGTGCACCCGGGTCGCCACCGGCAGGCCGATCTTCACCGAGTGGGGGCGGAACTCTGTCTTCACGGCGTAGGTGCCGTCGTGGCCCGAGCAGCGCTCGATCACGTCCACCGTGGTGCCCGGCACCAGTTTCAGCACGTCCCGTGTCTTGAGCCCGATGTTCTGCACCCGCAGGTGGCAGGGCACGTGGTAGCTGACCTTGCCCAGCGCCTGCTTGAAGTCGGTGCGCAGCAGCCCGGCCTTGTGCCGCAGCATCAGGTATTCAAACGGATCGTAGATGCGCGACGCCACCAGGGCGACATCCGGATCGTCCGGAAACATCAGCGGCAGTTCCTGCTTGAACATCAGCACACAGGAGGGGATCGGCGCCACCACGTCGTAGCCGGCGCGGATCACCTTCAGCAGTTCCGGGATGTTCTCTTCCTTGTACTTCGCCACCGTCTCAAGGTCACCCAGTTCCAGGCGCGGCATGCCGCAGCAGCGCTCCTTCTGGGCCAGGCGCACAGGCATGCCGTTGTGCTCGAACACAGCCACCAGATCCAATGCCATGTCCGGCTCGTTGCGATTGCCGTAGCAGGTGGTGAACAACGCCACGCGGCCCTGGATCTGGTCACGCGAACCCGGCACCGGCACGACCTCAGCGCCCGGCAGGGCACCGAGGACGAGCGGCATCAAGCGGGTGCGGGCGGTGGTGGAATGGAACTGCGGCAGCGGTGCATCGCGGTGTACGCCGCCGACCTTCTCCAGCACCACGCGGGCGGCCGGAATGCGGTTGACGGCGTTGATGACCTCGGCCACCACGGGAATGCCGGCGAAGCGGCCCACCAGTTCGGTGGACGCCAGCATCTGGTCGCGGAAGGAATGGCCTTCCCGGGCATGCACGGCCTTGGCGCGCAGCATGAGATGCGGGAAGTCCAGGTTCCAGGGGTGCGGCGGCACATAGGGGCACTTGGTCATGAAGCACATGTCACACAGGTAACAGTGATCCACGACCTCGCGGAAAACCTTGCGGTCGACGCCGTGCAGTTCGCCGTCGGCGGTCGCATCGATGGCGTCGAACAACGTCGGGAAGGAATCGCACAGGCTGAAGCAGCGGCGGCAGCCATGGCAGATGTCGAACACACGCTCGAGTTCCTTCTCCAGCGACTCGGCGTTGTAGAAGTCGGGGTTGCGCCAGTCAATCGTGTGGCGCTTGGGGGCTTCGAGGCTGCCCTCGCGGCCACGGGTCTCAGGGGTGCTGCTCATAGGATTCCCTGCCACCGCCGGGGATGAACCCGGCGGTGGCGGCGGCGCGGCCCAGGTCTACGGCTCAGATGCTGTCCAGAGCCTTCTGGAAGCGGTTCGCATGCGAACGCTCGGCCTTCGCCAACGTCTCGAACCAGTCAGCGATCTCCGTGAAACCCTCGGCACGCGCGGTCTTGGCCATGCCCGGGTACATGTCGGAGTACTCGTGGGTTTCGCCGGCGATCGCCGCCTTCAGGTTCAGCTTGGTGTCGCCGATCGGCAGGCCGGTGGCCGGGTCGCCCACCACTTCGAGATACTCGAGGTGGCCGTGCGCATGGCCGGTCTCGCCTTCCGCGGTCGAGCGGAACACGGAGGACACGTCGTTCAAACCTTCAATATCCGCCTTGTTTGCGAAGTACAGATAGCGGCGGTTGGCCTGGGATTCACCGGCGAATGCGTCTTTCAGATTCGCCTCGGTCTTGCTGCCCTTCAGATTGCTCACGGTGCCCTCCTGCGGCGGAAAACGTGATCTTCACGGTAATTGCGACTTTTAGACTTCGTCTAACTACGCGAATGTATGCCGGGCCCGGCGGGCCGTCAACCGCACCCCTGCCGCCGTTGACCGCGGCCATGGCCGGGTATAGAAGGTGCCTCGACAATGGCTGCAAAACCCAAGACCGACTTTGAGACCGCCCTGGCCGAGCTGGAGAAGCTGGTCGAGCGCCTGGAGCATGGCGAGCTGCCGCTGGATGACGCTCTACGCACCTTCGAACAGGGTGTTGCCCTTACGCGACAGTGCCAGAGCGCCCTGAAGGCCGCACAGCAGAAAGTCGAGATCCTGCTCCGTCGCAACGGCGAACCCGCCCCGGAACCGTTCAACGAGCCAGCCGGGGCCGCAGAAGCGGTGGGCGCAGACTGACCGCCCGCGGCCATACACCCTGCAGGCGGGCGCACTTTATGCCGCTGCAACGGTCATTACCTTAATACTGCTGCAATCGAT
Organism: Gammaproteobacteria bacterium; assembly: GCA_027451085.1. Lineage (GTDB taxonomy): Bacteria > Pseudomonadota > Gammaproteobacteria > Steroidobacterales > Steroidobacteraceae > DAIDKA01. The sequence goes on along the minus strand of DAIDKA010000268.1, from coordinate 1,185 downwards.
AGAATTGCACCCAAGCAACACACTGCAAGCTCAAGGTCCAGTTCACCTCATGCCCAAGCCTTCCGGCAATTATCCTCTGCTCTCCCGGATCCAGTCCCCGGCCGACCTGCGCAAGCTGCCTGCCGGCAAGCTCGAACTGCTGGCCAAGGAACTGCGCGAATACCTCATCCAGAGCGTAAGCACGCGCGGTGGGCACTTCGCCGCAGGATTGGGCACGGTGGAGCTGACTGTCGCACTGCACTACGTCTACAACACCCCCGGCGACCTTCTGGTATGGGACGTCGGCCACCAGGCCTACCCGCACAAGGTGCTCACCGGCCGGCGCGACCAATTGCACACCATCAAGCAGCGTGATGGTCTGGCGCCTTTCCCGACCCCGACGGAAAGCCCGTACGACACTTTCACCGTGGGGCATTCCAGCACCTCGATCAGCGCCGCCCTCGGCATGGCGATCGCCGCGTCCCGTCAGGGTCAGGACCGGCGTGCCGTGGCCATCATCGGCGACGGCGCCATCACCGCCGGCATGGCGTTCGAGGCGCTCAACCACGCAGGTTCCCTGCCCAACGACCTGCTCGTGATCCTCAACGACAACGACATGTCGATCTCCGAGAACGTCGGTGCACTGTCCAACTACCTGGCGCGCGTCCTGTCCGGCAGGCTCTATGCCAACCTGCGCGAGAGCAGCAAGAAAGTCCTGTCGCAGATGCCCACGGTGTGGGAGCTGGCGCGCCGCTCGGAGGAGCATGTCAAGGGCATGGTGCTGCCCGGCACCATGTTCGAGGAAATGGGCTTCAACTATATCGGCCCGGTGGATGGCCACGACGTCAACGCCCTGGTCGGCACGCTGAGCAACGTGCGCAAGCTCAAGGGCCCCCAGTTCCTGCATGTCGTCACCAGGAAGGGCAAGGGCTATGCCCCTGCCGAAGCCGATCCCATCAAGTGGCACGGCCCCGGCCCGTTCGATCCGGCCACCGGCACCATCTTCAAGGAAAAATCCGCCGGCCCCACCTATTCGCAGATATTCGGCCAGTGGCTGTGCGACATGGCCGCCGCCGACCCGGCATTCGTCGCCGTCACCCCTGCCATGCGCGAAGGCTCGGGGATGGTCGAGTACTCCAAACGCTTTGCCGACCGCTACTTCGACGTCGCCATCGCGGAGCAGCATGCGGTGACCTTCGCCGCCGG
>DAIDKA010000267.1 GCA_027451085.1 Gammaproteobacteria bacterium | reverse complement strand
GCCCGTGACCAGGATCATGCCCTGGTGGTAATCGCACAGCCGGGTGATGACGTTCGGCAGGCCGAGTTTCTCCAGCGTGGGAATCTCGGTCGGAATGGAACGGAACACCGCGCCGACGCCGGTCTCCTTGCGGAACACGTTGGCGCGGAAGCGGCCACCCTCCGCTGTGACATAGGAGAAGTCGAGGTCGTTTCCAGCGGCGAATGTCGCGGCCTGGTTGGGGGTGAGGATCTCGGTGATGTAGCCCTCGAGTTCCTGGTCGCGCAGGTCGCGGAACTTGATGGGCAGCAGGTCGCCACTCATGCGCAGCATGGGCGGCACCCCGACGGCCAGATGAACGTCGGAGCAGCCCTGCTGCATCCCCAGTTTCAGGAAGGCATCGATACGCGCCAAGCGGCTTTCCCCATGGTGGTCAGGATGTGTTCAAGCACCCTATGAGGGAAATCTTACAGGAACGCCTCGAGGTCCGTGCGCAGCTCGTCCATCGACTGCTGGCGTTTGTTTTTGTCCACCGACATGGCTTTCATGACGATGTCGCTCAGGGCCGGGGGCAGGGCGGAGTTCAAATCCTTCGGGATTTTACATTTTCCCTGGACGTGCTGGTACATCACGGACATGTGGTCGCCGCGGGCGTAGGGCGGCACACCGGTGAGCATCTCGTACAGGATCACTCCGAGGGCGTAGATGTCGGCACGCTCGTCGACCTTCTTGCCCAGGATCTGCTCCGGGGCCATGTACTTGGGTGAACCGATCACGTAGCCGGTCTTGGTCAGCGCGGTGTCGCCCTCGCGGTGCGCTGCGGCCACGCCGAAGTCGACGATTTTCAGCAGGCCTTCCTGGTTGATCAGAACGTTGGCGGGCTTGAGATCACGGTGGACGATGCCGGCCTGGTGGGCCACGGTCATGCCGGTGGCGATGTCACAGCCGAAACGCAGGGCCCGCGGCAGGCTCAGGGGTTTCTCGCCCACGATCTCCCCGCCCAGGGTGTGGGAGGGGAAGTACTCCATGGAGATGGCGTAGTTGCCCTGGATGAACAGGAAATCGTAGATGCGGATGACGTTCTTGTGCGTGATCTTGCGGCTGTAGCGCAGTTCGTGGACGAAGCGCTTCATGACCTCTTCGTCTTCGGCCACGTTCGGGTTCAGGAACTTGAGGATCAGCCGTTCGTCGACCACCGTGTCTTCCATCAGCAGCACGGTGCCGAAGGCGCCCTTGCCTATGCGATCGATGAACTTGTAGCGGCCCTCGATGATGTCACCGCTCTTGATTGTGGCGATGTCGAGCCGGCTGACGCCGGTGGTGGGGCCCAACGTGGTCTGCGGCGGCAGGTTCGAGCCGGTGCTGCCCGAGCGGGTGGCGCTGCCGGACCGGATGCTGGTGCCGGGCAGGGTCGGTGTTTCGCGCGCTGCCTGCGCCGCGGCGGCGGCGGCGCCTGGCATGACCGCAGGCACAGGTACGCTGCCGGTCTGGCCGTCGAGTTCCGCCAGCGCGACACCGGCCAGGCGGGCGATGGTCTGGTCGAGCGAAAGGGATTGCTCCTGCAGTCCTGTGCGGATGCGCCCGGCGTGACTGTCATCGCTCAGCTTGGTCAGGGCCTGGATGGCCTCGATGCGCACTTCGCGCTCCTGGCGGTTGAGCAGCGGCAGGATGGCGTCTACCAGCCGTGAATCACCCAGTTTGCCCATGGCGCGGATCACCACCGGCATCGCCTTGGGATTGCCGGCGCGCAGCATCTCCACCAGGCGCGGCAGGGCTTTCTTGCTGCCGATCTCGGCCAGTGCGTCCACCGCCCGCTCGCTCACCCACCAGTCCGGGTCGCGCGTGGCCTGGATCAGGTGGTCCACAGCGCGCTCGTCCTTGGTCTGGTTCAGGATCTCGACGGCGGCGCGGCGCAGGTTCTCGTCCTTGTCGCGTACCAGCTCCAGCACGGCGTCGATCACCCTGGGACCGCCGATCTTCCCCAGGGCGTCCGAAGCCCGGCTACGCACCCACCAGTCGCTGTCCTTCAGCGCCGCCAGCAGGTAGCGCACACTGGCTGCATTGCCGACCTCGTTCAGCACCTCGACGGCCGAGCGGCGTGCGTATTCGTTCTCGTCCTTGAGCACGTCGATGAGGTACTTGACTGTGTCCGGGTGGTTGGCCTTGATGACGGCATCGACGGCCTTGTTCTGCACGTCGATCTCCGGGTCGCGCAGCAGGCTGCACAGCAGCTGCACGTCCGCGAGGCCCGACATCTTCTGCAGCGCGGCCAGGGTGGCCATGCGGATCATCTTGTTCGGGTCCTTCAACTGCGCCTGCAGCGCCACCTGCACCTGCGGAACGTTGAAGCGCGACAGGATGTTGATGATGTGGACCCGGGCCACGATGTCCTTGCCCTGCAGGCGCGGCACGAGTTCCGCGATGGCGGAGGGCTGGACAATCTCGCCGATGATGCGGAACAGCCCGGCCTTTTCATTGGCTTCCTGCTGATAGGCGGCGTTCAGCAGTTCGCGCATGGAGAAACGCTTCTTGTGGGAGACGATGATCTCGAGCAGCGCGGAGCGTGAGATGCCCGGGGTGCTCAGGGCCTCCAGCAGCATGCCGGCCGGGTATTCCTCGTTGTGCGACAGAGCCTTGGTGATGCCGGCGATGACGCGCGGGCTGCCCTCGATCAGGCCCTGGCGGAACAGCGGGAAGGTCTTGGCGTTGGCCAGGGCAGCGAGGGCGTCCACCAACGCCTGCGTCGGCACCTTCTGCGCCTCCGGCAGGGCGGCAAAGATGATCGGGATGGCGCCCGCCCCGAGGTCCTTGAGTCTGGCGATGGCCTTTTGCAGCGCAGGATCGCTGAGATCAGTGCCGGCCTTGATCTCGGCTATCAGCCGGTCGGCGCGCAAATTGGTGAAAAAGCTCATCAGCCCAGCGGTTGAGGGTCTTTCCAGAGGAAGGTCCGGTGTCCCTTAAGTATGCCATGATGTCACCCATGAGCGACCTGGAATTCGCCGCCCTGCGGGCGGCCATTGAATGTTTTGTTGACCCCGTGCTGGGGGAGAGCCTGGAGCAGGCTGGGGCGGTGGAGGCCGTGACCCCGGGGGAGGGGCACGTTAACGTCAAATTGTGCTACGGCTTTCCCGTCGGCGGTTACGACAGCCTGCTGTTGCCGGCGCTGACCCGCCATCTGGCGCAGGCCGGCCACAGCCAGACCATAAAGCTGCAATTGCGCGCCGACATCCATGCCCATGCGGTGCAACGGCCGCTGAAGCCGCTGCGCGGGGTGAAGAACATCATCGCGGTGGCCTCGGGCAAGGGTGGCGTCGGCAAGTCCACGGTCGCCGCCAACCTGGCGCTGGCCTGGGTCGCCCAGGGTGCCCGGGTCGGCGTTCTGGATGCGGACATCTACGGACCCAGTCAGCCGCTGATGCTCGGAGTGACGGGGCAGCGGCCGGCATCCCCGGACGGCAAGAGCATCCAGCCGCTGTCGAACCACGGGCTCGTGACCATTTCCATCGGCAACCTGATCGATCCGGATCAGCCCATGGCATGGCGTGGCCCCATGGTGACGCAGGCGCTGAGCCAGCTGCTGTCGGACACCCGCTGGGGCGAGCTCGATTACCTGGTGGTGGACATGCCGCCGGGCACCGGCGACATCCAGCTCACCTTGGCGCAACGCGTGCCGGTGGCCGGGGCGATCATCGTGACAACGCCGCAGGACATCGCGCTGGCCGATGCGCGCAAGGGTCTGAAGATGTTCGAGAAGGTGGCGGTGCCGGTACTGGGCGTGGTGGAGAACATGAGTGTGCACGTGTGCAGCAGCTGCGGGCACGCCGAGCATATCTTCGGCACCGGCGGCGGCGGCCGCATGGCGGCGCAGTTCGGCGTGCGCCTGCTGGGCGAACTGCCGCTGGACGCCCGCG
>DAIDKA010000266.1 GCA_027451085.1 Gammaproteobacteria bacterium | reverse complement strand
CGGACGCGTCCTGCGCAGCGGCGGGCCGATCGCGTTGAACCGCGTCCTGGGCACGCTGCAGCCGTTCTCCCTGGTCTCCCTGCTCGGCACTCTGGTTCTGATGTTCGGATTCCAGGGCGGCCAGATCCTGGCGCAGCCAATGGTGATCGCCATACTGGCGATGCCGATCCTGATCCAGGTCTACTTCAATGCCGGCCTGGCCTATCTCCTGAACCGGGCCACGGGCGAACTGCATTGCGTCGCAGCTCCCTCCGCCCTGATCGGGGCCAGCAACTTCTTTGAACTGGCGGTGGCCGCCGCCATCAGCCTGTTCGGCTTCAGCTCCGGGGCAGCGTTGGCCACCGTGGTCGGCGTGCTCGTGGAGGTGCCTGTGATGCTATCCGTTGTCTGGATCGTCAATCGGAGCCGCCCCTGGTACGAACGGGCCCGTGCGGTGCAACACCATATGAAGGCCGCTGCCGGACAGAACCCGCAAGCGGTAAACCCGGGAGTCAAGTCATGAAGAAGCGCGTGCTGTTCCTGTGCGTTGCCAATTCAGCCAGGAGCCAGATGGCCGAGGGACTTGCCCGCACTCTTATCGGCGATCAGGTGGATGTCCTGAGTGCCGGTTCAAAGCCATCCACCGTCAATCCCCACGCCATCAAGGTCATGGCCGAAGCTGGCATCGACATCAGCGGCCAGTACTCAAAGTCCGTGGACGATGTTGATACGACCAACGTCGACGCCGTTGTAACCCTGTGTGCGGAGGAGGTATGCCCCGTCGTCCCGGGGCGGGTAAAACGACTGCATTGGCCGATCCCGGATCCTGCCAGCAGCGATCCGAACATCCCACCGGAGGAAATGCTCAAACGCTTTCGAGAGGCCCGGGACCGGATCCGCGGCCAGCTCCTGGCCCTGCCATCTGCCCTGGGTATCGTCCCCGCCGATACGACGGCGGGCGCTACCCCGGTCTAATCGCCCACCGACTGCAGCTTGGCGGTCACATCGCCTGTCACCAGGCTGCTGTCATCCGACCGGCGCCGCTCATCCTCGGGCTGGCTTCCGGTTGCCAACGTGTAGGCCGCCTCCGCAACGTGGGCCGCGTGATCACCCACCCGTTCAATGTTCTTCGCGCAGAACAGCAGATGGACGAACCCGACAACCTGGGCGCGATCCCCCTGGGTCCGAGCCACCAGTTCCCTGAATACCTGGGTATGCAGCCTGTCGAGTGATTCGTCCTGCTGGCGCGCCGCCAGGGCGGCCTGGCCGTCCCGCTGAGCGTATGCGCAGAGCGCCAGCCGCAGTTGCTCCGATGCGGCATCGCCCAACTGCTGCAGACGCGCGGTGACATCCACGGGAAATGTCCGATCTGCAGTGGCAATGGCCCGCTTGGCCGTGTTCTTTGCCAGGTCCCCCACACGCTCCAGATCCTCCGAGATCTTGAAGTCGGTCAGGATGGCGTCCACGTCCGCCGCCATCGGCTGTCGCCGGGAAATGACGCTGGCCGCCACTGCAGAAACCTCCTTGCGCATGGCATCCAGCTGCTGGTCCTGATCGATGACCCGCTTCGCCAACTCCAGGTCGTGCTGGAGCAGCGCGGACACGGCGTTGGAGAACTGCTGAGAAGCAAAGGATCCCATCGCGGCCACGGCGCCCGACAACTCCTGAAGTTCCTTGTCGAAGGCCTTGACGATATGTGGATTGTTCATGGAAGACCCTTAACCGAAACGGCCCGTGATGTAGTCCTCGGTCTGCTTCTTCACCGGCTTGGTGAAGATGTCCTTGGTACGCCCGAACTCCACCAGCTCGCCCAGGAACATGAACCCGGTGAAATCGGACACCCTGGCGGCCTGCTGCATGTTGTGGGTGACGATCAGCACCGAGTACTGCGCCTTCAGATCATCAATCAGCTGCTCGATCTTGGCCGTCGAAATGGGATCCAGCGCTGATGTTGGTTCGTCCAGCAGCAACACCTCGGGTTTCAGCGCAACCGCACGGGCAATACACAGCCGCTGCTGTTGCCCGCCGGACAGACCCAGCGCGCTGCGGTTCAGCTTGTCCTTGACCTCATCCCACAGGGCCGAACTGCGCAGCGCCACTTCCACCCGCTCGTCCATCTGGATCCGGCTCAACCTTTCGTAATGCCGGATCGCGTAAGCGACGTTGTCGTAAATCGACATGGGAAACGGCACCGGCTTCTGGAACACCATCCCGACACGAGTGCGCAGGCGGTTGATCGAATACCCGGGTGCGAGGACATTCTGCCCGTCCAGCAGTATTTCGCCTTCGGCCCTCTGCTTCGGATAGATCGCGTAGATACGGTTGAATATCCGGATCAGCGTCGACTTTCCGCAGCCCGATGGGCCGATCAGCGCGGTCACCCGCTTTTCCGCGACCGCCAGGCTGATGCCCTTGAGCGCCCTGGTATCCCCATAGAAAAAGTTGAGGTTCCTCACATCGACCTTGACCGGAGCCTGCACGCCTTCATCGTCCGTCAGAACCGTCATCGCATTCGCCCTGTCGTCCGCCACGCGCACCGGGGCTCGATCCACGTACGTGACGCGCGGATCGGTCGTGGACTCGTCCGCGTGGACGGGCTGATTCATGATGACACTCCCTTGAAGAAGGCGCCGCGGGCCAGGATGCTGAGCAGCAGTACGAACATCGTCACGACAAAGGCACCGGCCCAGGCCAGCGCATGCCAGAAGTCATAGGGGCTCATTGCATACTGAAAAATGACGACGGGGACATTGGCCATCGGCTGGTTCAGCTGAGCTGTCCAGTACTGATTGTTCAGTGCAGTAAACAGCAACGGAGCCGTTTCACCAGAGATACGTGCCAGCGCCAGCAGCACACCGGTTGTAATGCCCGATCTGGCTGCGCGGTAAAGAATCTGTCGGACGACCTTCCATTGCGGTATCCCCAGGGCCAGGGCGGCCTCCCGCATGTTCCCCGGGACCAGCTGCAGCATTTCATCCGTCGTCCTGACCACCACGGGCAGGACGATGAACGACAGGGCGACTCCTCCGGCCATGGCGGAAAAGTGGCCCATGGGCCTCACGATCAGTTCATAGATGAACAAGCCGATGATGATGGACGGCGCCGACAGCAGGATGTCGTTGACAAAGCGCACGACCTCCCCCAGCCTGGAATGACGGGCGTACTCCGACAGAAAAGTGCCGGCCAGGATGCCGATCGGCGCACCGAGCAGGATGGCAAGGCCGCTCATGAGCGCGCTGCCGGCAAAAGCATTGAGCAGACCGCCGTCGGACCCCGGCGGCGGTGTCATCTGGGTGAACAGGCTCCACTTGAGCGCCGGCAACCCGTTGCTGAGCGTGGTCCACAGGATCCATGCCAGCCAGAACAGACCGAACGCGGTCGCCGCCACCGCCAGCACCTTTGCCAGCAGGTCACGCGCCTGGCGGAACCGCCAACGCATATCGTTGTCCGTCGTCAGCTGCGGCGAGACGCCCGGAACGTTGACGATGCTCATGCCGCCACGCCACCCTGCCGCGCCAGGCGCCTCAGCATGAGGCGGGCAATGGCAAGCACCACGAAGGTCACCACGAACAGCAGGAAGCCCAGTGCGATCAAGGATGACAGGTAGACGGATGAATCCGCCTCGGTGAATTCATTGGCGATCGTCGCCGCTATGGAGTTTCCCGGCTGCAGCAGCGAGGCGGTCAGCAGATGCGCATTGCCCAGCACGAACGTCACCGCCATCGTTTCTCCCAGCGCGCGCCCCAGACCCAGGAACACCCCGCCGACCACTGCCGAACGGGTATAGGGCAAGACGACATCCCAGACTACCTCCCAGGTCGTGTTACCGACCGCGTAGGCGGACTCCTTGAGCTGTATGGGAACTGTTGTGAACACCTCGCGCATCACCGATGCGATGAACGGAATGACCATGATCCCCAGGACGATGCCGGCGGTAAGCATCCCGAGGCCGATGGGGGGACCACGGAACAGCGGACCGACGAGCGGCAGCGCGCCCGCATGCGTGTCGAGCCAGGGGTCGACATGGGCGGCCATGAACGGCACGAACACGAACAGGCCCCACATGCCGTAGATGATCGACGGGATTCCCGCCAGCAGTTCGACCGCCGTGGACACTGGTCCTCGCGCCCAGACGGGGGCGATCTCGGTCAGGAAAACCGCGATCCCAAAGCTCACCGGGACGGCTATCATCATCGCAATGGCGGCCGTCGCCAGTGTTCCGTAGATCGGCACCAGCGCACCGAATTTCCTCTGGACGGCATCCCAGTCCGTGCTGACCACGAAGTGCCATCCAAAGGTCGAAAATGCCTCCCGTGCCCCCCAGAGCATCGAGGACGCCGCCCCCAGCAGCGCGACAAGCACGAACAGTGCGCAACCCAGCACCGCAAGCCGGAACAGGCGGTCATTGCGCTGGTCGTTGCGTTCCCGCGAGTCCGTGGTCACAGCGACGGCAGGAGCACGATATCGTTCTACGGTGGGGTGATACATGTATTTCAGATCGGATGGAAGCGGCCCTGGGTCCTGATCCCGGGGCCGCCTCCGGCCCGGGGTTACTTCACGGCGAAATTCTTCGCCCAGTACGCCTCGATCTGTTTGGTCAGGGAGCCCGGAAGGGGGATGTAGTCCAGCGATTGCGCATCGGCCTGTCCTTGCTCCAGCGCCCATTTGAAGAAAGTAAGTGCCGCGGACGCGCGCACCGGATCCTTGGGCTGCCGGTACATGATCACGAACGTGCTCGCCGCGATGGGCCACGCATCCTTGCCGGGCGCGTCCGTGATCACTTCATAGAAATCCGGCTCGCGGGTCCAGTCCGCGTGCGCTGCAGCCGCCTGGAAGCTGGCCACCGTCGGCTCGACGAACATGCCATCCTTGTTCCTGACCGCCGCATAGCTCATCTTGTTCTGCGTGGCATAGGCCAGCTCGACATAGCCGATGGAACCCTTGATCTGGTTGACGTAGGCGGCCACGCCCTCGTTGCCCTTGCCACCGACGCCGGCCGGCCAGTTGACCGAGGTTCCCTCACCAACCTTGGCCTTCCATTCGCTGCTCACCTTGGAGAGATAATCCACCCAGTTAAAGGTCGTGCCGGAGCCATCCGAGCGATGAACCACTGCAATCTGCTGGTTCGGGAGCGGCACACCCGGATTGATCGCCTTGAGCGCCGGGTCATTCCACCTGGTGATCTTGCCGAGGTAGATGTCCGCCAGAATCGGTCCGGTGAACTTCATCTGGCCGGGCCTGACCCCTTCCAGATTGACAACCGGGACGACGCCGCCGATCACGACCGGGAACTGGCCCAGGCCCGCAGCCTTCAGATCCTCGGGCTTCATCGGCATGTCCGACGCGCCGAACGTCACCGTTGCTGCCTTGATCTGGGCGATGCCGCCCCCGGAGCCGATGGACTGATAATTGATCTCGTTCCCGCTCTTGGCGTGGTAACTGGTGGACCACTTGGAGAGGATGGGATAGACGAAGGTTGAACCGGCTCCGGTGATGTCCTCCGCCAGAGCAGGCGTCGTGAACGCAATTGCGGTGACGAGCAAAACGATTGATCTGCGGGTTGACATCAGCGGGGATCGCAAGAGGCTCATGGAGGGTGCTCCTTCAATTGTTTTCACGCATATCCATCTACGGTACGTAGCCGATATGACGTCCACGTGACATCCGGGTTGGCGGACCTGAACTCGAAAGGCGATGGCCGCTGCCGCGTAGTGTTGCCACGACAGCTTCGAGGCCGCCGGTTGCGAGCAATGTCCGCAGGCGGTACATGCAGGCGTCAATCGCGCGTGCGTCGACGATATTGCCGTCACGGCGATGCGGGCGGTTTGCACCCCTGTTCCTGCCTCCGCGCTTGCACGCCGCTCATACTTCTATATCCTTAATCGCATGAAATCGTTGGAAGCCATCAGGGCGTTGGGTGCACTGGCCTCGGAGTCACGACTGGCCGTGTTCCGGATTCTCGTCAAGCGTGGTCCACAAGGCTTTACGCCGTCGGAACTGTCCGAAAAGCTGCAGGTACCCGCTCCCACGCTGTCGTTTCACCTGAAGGAACTGGTCAATGCCGGCCTGGCACGCAGCCGCCGCGAGGGCCGGAACCTGTACTACGGCCCGGACATCGGACAGATGCAGGCCCTGGTGGGATTCCTGACGCAGAACTGCTGCAGCTTGGCCGAGGAGGCCTGCGACGAGAACTGCAAGCCGGTGGCATCGGCCTCCAGGCAGCGAGTAAAACAACGGGCCTGATTCCACTCCCTGCACGTCCCGCACCCGCACGGATCCGATGCCAGAGCCCCGGCCGGCAGGAGCGTCCCGGCACCAGTTTCGAACCCGGGACACTGATGGACAATCCCCGCGGCAGGCGTCTGGGCGCTCATGAAACCCTTAATGAATACTTCAAGAACCCACGAGCACCGGGATAGCGTGCCGGACCACACCCCCTCGATGCAGCAGTACCTGCGCATCAAGGCGCAGCACCCGGACGTCCTGCTGTTCTACCGCATGGGGGACTTCTATGAGCTGTTCTTCGACGATGCCCGCCGCGCTGCCGCGCTGCTGGACATCACCCTGACCGCGCGCGGCCAGTCCGCGGGCCAGCCCATTGCGATGGCCGGCGTGCCGGTACATGCCATGGAAGGCTATCTGGCCCGCCTGGTGCGCAGGGGCGAGTGCGTGGCGATCTGCGAGCAGATCGGCGACCCCGCCAAATCCAAGGGCCCGGTGGAGCGGCAGGTCGTCCGGGTGGTGACGCCGGGTACGGTGACTGACGCTGCGCTGCTGGAAGACCGGCGCGACACGCTGCTGGCCGCTGTTTCGAGGGACGCGGAACGCTTCGGGCTCGCCTGGCTGGACCTGTCTGCCGGCCGCTTCACCCTGCTGCAGGCCGAGGGTGCACAGGCGCTGGCCGGCGAACTGGAACGGCTGCGGCCGGCGGAGCTGCTGCTGCCGGACACGGCGCCGCGCGACGACCTTGCACGCCCCGGCACGGCGCTGCGCGGTCGCTCCGCCTGGCATTTCGATCCAGGCAGCGGCGAGCGCGCGCTCACCGCGCAGCTGGGCACGCTGGATCTCAAGGGCTTCGGCGTCGACAACCTGCCGCTGGCCGTCGGCGCCGCCGGCGCGCTGCTGCAGTACGTGCGCGACACCCAGAAGGCGGCCGTTCCCCACATCCGTGCGCTTGCAGTCGAGGATCGTGCCGACAGCCTGATGCTGGATGCGGCCACCCGCCGCAACCTGGAGCTCGACGTCAGCCTCTCCGGCAACAGCGACGCCACGCTGTTCGCCCTCATCGACCAGTGCGTGACCGCCATGGGCTCGCGCCAGCTGCGCCGCTGGTTGAACCGCACCCTCAACGATCACACCGCCCTGCGCCGGCGCTACCAGGCACTCTCGGCGCTCATCGAGGAGCGGCGCTTCGACACCGTGCGCGGGCCGCTGCGCGGCATCGGCGACATCGAGCGCATCCTGGCCCGCGTGGCGCTGCGCTCGGCGCGGCCACGCGACCTGGCGCAGCTGCGCACCTCGCTGGCTGTGGTGCCGCAGCTGCGCGCCGCAACCCAGGCCGCCGCCACCGACTCGCCCCTGCTGGGCGCCCTGCATGCGGACATCGGCGAGCACGGCGACGTCGTCACGCTGCTGACCCGGGCCATGGCCGCTGAACCACCGGCCCTGCTGCGCGACGGCGGCGTCATCGCACCGGGATACGATGCGGAGCTCGACGAGCTGCGGCACATCGCAACCAACACCGATGAGTTCCTGCTGCAGCTGGAGCAGCGTGAACGGGAGCGCTCCGGCATTGCCAGCCTCAAGCTGGGATTCAACCGCGTGCAGGGGTTCTTCATCGAGATCTCGCGCAAGGACGCCGAACGCGCGCCCAGGGACTACGTGCGGCGCCAGACGGTCAAGAACGCCGAGCGCTTCATCACCACGGAGCTCAAGGGCTTCGAGGACAAGGTGCTGGGCGCGCGCGAGAAGGCGCTCGCCCGTGAACGCGAAATCTACGAGAGTCTCCTGACGCAGCTCACCGACCGGCTGGGAGACCTGCAATCCACCGCCGCCGCGCTGGCCCGGCTGGATGCGCTCGCGAGCCTCGCCGAGCGCGCCGCCGCCCTCGACTGGGTTCAGCCTGCACTCACCGACCAGCCCACGCTGCACATCGAAGGCGGCCGCCATCCCGTGGTGGAGCGCTTTCTCAACGGCGGCAGCTTCGTGCCCAACGATCTGCAGCTCGATGCGCGGCGGCGCATGCTGGTGATCACCGGCCCGAACATGGGCGGCAAGTCCACGTACATGCGCCAGACCGCGCTGATCGCCGTGCTGGCGCACATGGGCAGCTTCGTCCCTGCCCGGCGCGCCGTGATCGGCCCGCTGGACCGCATCTTCACTCGCATCGGCGCCGCCGACGACCTTGCCGGCGGCCGCAGCACCTTCATGGTGGAGATGACCGAGGCCGCCAACATCCTGCACAACGCCACCGCCCGCAGCCTGATCCTCATGGACGAAATCGGCCGCGGCACCAGCACTTTCGATGGCCTGTCGCTGGCCTGGGCCATCGCGCGCCACATCGCCACCCGCACCCGCTCCTTTGCGCTCTTCGCCACGCACTACTTCGAGCTCACCACCCTCGCCCAGGACCTCAAGGCCTGCGTCAACGTGCACCTCGACGCCACCGATACTCCGGCGGGCATCGTGTTCCTGCACGCGGTGAAAGAGGGTCCGGCAAACCGCAGCTACGGCCTGCAGGTGGCGCAGCTCGCGGGCGTGCCGCGCGAGGTCATCGACCAAGCGCGCGCCTTCATGGAAAACCTCGAAGCCCGGCGCGACCACCAGGGCCACGCAGGCCCGCAGGGCGAACTGCCGCTGTTCGCTGCAGCGCCTGAACCCGCGCCACCCACGATTTCCGTCGGCCAGCACGACGTCCTGAACGCCGTCGCCAGGCTCGACCCGGACGCGCTGTCACCGAAAGCGGCATTGGATGAGCTATACCGGCTGCGCAGGCTGCTCGACGCGAAGTAAATCAGCTGCCTCAAATGAGGCGGGGCGGCGCCCGCCGCACCGGACCGGCCGCGCCGCCCACTGAGGTTTCCTGGTGGCCTCAAGTCAACGCGCACATCGCGGCCGGATACCGCATTGCCGCACAATGGCGCGAACCACCCTGCGCCAAGTAGTCTTCATCCCATGACCAGCCGCCGCAAACCCGGCGCCGCCACCGCCACCATCAAGGACGTCGCGCGGGAACTCGGCATGTCCGTCGCCACTGTGTCCCGGGCCCTGTCGCGCCCGGAACTGCTGCGGCCGGCCACGCGCGAACGTGTGATGCAGGTGGTGGAACAGCTTGGGTATCGCCCCAATCTCATGGCCCGCGGTCTGCGCCAGGGACAGTCGCGCGCCATCCTGTTCGTCGCCCCGAACCTGAGCCCCTTTTTCCTGGAGATATTCGCCGGTGCAGAGGCGGTCGCCCGGGACGCGCAGTTCTCGCTGCTGTTCGGCAACAGCAATGGCGACCGCGAGTGGGAGCAGCACTATTTCGACCAGGTGGCGAGCGGTCGCGCCGACGGCATTCTGCTGCTGACCGGCGCCGCGCCACAGGCCTACGCCACGGGAGCCCGGCCGCTGCCACCCCTGGTCACCGTGCTGGAGCGGTTGCCGGGTGCATCGGTCCCGGTCGTGCACACGGACCACCGGGCGGGCGCCGCCGAGGCCATGCGGCATCTGATCGGCCTGGGACACCGGCGCATCGCGCACATCACCGGCCTGCGGCGCGTCGCCAGCACCCAGCGGCGTCTGGAGGGCTACCGGGGCGCGCTGGAAGCGGCGGGCCTGCGGCCTGTCGCGGAACTGCTCCAGGTCGGTGACTTCAGCATGGCATCAGGCGCAGAAGCGATGACACGGTTGATGGCGCTGGCGCACCCGCCCACGGCGGTGCTCTGCGGCAACGACGAAATGGCGTACGGCGCCATCCGCGCGGC
>DAIDKA010000265.1 GCA_027451085.1 Gammaproteobacteria bacterium | reverse complement strand
ATAGGATGGACTGACCTAAGTCCTTGATAAACCTGCCACAGCGAGCCAGGTCGTAGTCCAGCGAAGTTCGGTGCTGGAGTCATCGTGAAACAAAAAAAAAGCAGGCCACTTGCGCCATTGACTAAGGCAGAAGGTGCCGCTCCCACTCGCCGCCAACCCGGCGTACCTCGTAGGCCGGGAAGTAATGTTCATCCAGCTTCAGCGTGATGACCTCGGGGGCATCGTTCCACGTGATGGTCTTGAGCCGGATGGACGACCGGTCGGGCCGTCCGCTCACCGCCTTCAGGAAACTGTCCATGTCCGGGGTCGGAACGCCGTCCACTTCTACTATGCGCCGACCCGGATACAGGCCGTACCGCGCAGCCGGCGAACCGTACGTGAAGTAGGCAACGTACACGCCCAGCGGTGCCGTGCCGCGCTGGGCGCTGATGGCCCGATGTGGTTCCTGCAGCGTGGCGCCCGCCCACTGCACCACCCGGTCGATGTCCATGCCGGACAGGGCCGCGGTGGGGACTGCGAAGTCCTGCGCGGAGTTGCCGCGCCACACAGTGACGATCACCTGCTCGGCACCGCCAGTGGCCTTCTCGACATCACTGAAGCGGGTCACGACCTTGCCGTCGATGGCGAGCAGGACATCACCTTGCTGCAGGATCCTGGCGGCCGCCGAACCACCCACCATGCGCACCGCCATCAGCGCCTGGCGCCCGGTCGGATCGTGCTGTTCCAGCTTCTTCAGCCATTCCTGCGAAACCCCCAGCTCGCTCGCATCGGCCAGCTGCATGGGCATCAGTTCCACTTCCAGGGAGTGCAGCGGCATGCCGGAACGCACATGCTCGAGCATCGTCGCCACCTCCTCGATGGGCACACCCTTGTTTTCCTGGGTCATGTCGCGGCCGGCTTCGACGGCGTAGCTCGACCACATGCCCGTGACCTCCCCGGCGGCGTTGCTGAGCACGCCATCGTAGTCCAGCGGCGGGTTCACCAGCGAGGCCGTCATGATGTTGGTGTCGCGGAAACGCATGGTGCGCGACAGCGGCAGCGCCAGGGGATCCACGCTTGCGATCTGCGTGGCGCGGGCATGCGGCTGGCCATCGCCCCCCAGGCCCACCACCCACACCGGCTGGCCCTCCTTCATGTCACCGGCGGCGAGCTTCGCAGCCCTCACCGGCGTATCACCGATGAGCTTCGGGTCATAGGCGACCACCGACAGGTTGTGCAACGGATTGACGTACACCACGCGACCCGGGATCTGCAGCGTGCCGGCAAAGGTGATCTGCACATCACCCACCGACACCGGCACCGTGTTGCGGTCCACCACCACCAGGCCCCGCTCGGCATCCACCACCAGGCCGGTACCGTGGAAATCATGCTCAGTGACGCCGGAAATGGAGTACGGCATGTCATAGGTCACGAACACCAGCGACGGCGTCAGGCGCGCCAGTTGCGGGTCGGCGTACTGCGGCAGCGTGGTGGAGGCCGGCTTCGGCGGCGCGGCGGCCTGAGCCGGAGCAAGGTCCTTGCAGTGCCAGATCCCCGCGGCATCGTCGCGCTTGCAGCGCCCGGACAGGAACCAGCGGCGGTCCATGCGGAAGGAGCGCAGTTGCGTGCTGTTGGTGTCATCCATGGTGAAAAAGCGCACCGTGGCACGCTGCCCGTCACCCAGGGCCTGCACCTGCTGCTGCAGGTCGTCCAGGTTATCCACCGGCTTGGAGTTTATCGCCACGATGACGGCACCGCGCGGGATGCCCGCCGAGCCCAGCGCATAGCCGGGGTTGGCGACCCACACCCCCTTCACCGGCACGTTGAACTGGCGCGCCAGCTGGTAGGACAGGTTGTTGAGCACCGCATCGCCGAACTCCAGATAAGAGTCCGGTGTGATGGCATTGAGGTCCGTGATGGGCAGCTGCGTGGTGATGGTCCTGCCCCCACGCTCCAGGGTCAGATCGACCTTGCCGCCGACATTCGCGTCCAGCAGCTCCTCCAGCGGTTCAAACTGGGTCACGTACTTGCCGTTGATCCGCACCAGGATGTCGCCAGGCTGCAGCACCCCGCTGCTGGGCGAACCCGGCAACACCCTGGTCACCACCAGCATGCCGGTGAGCGCCGGGAAGGCGTGACGCACGGCCTGCTCTGTGGCGGAGGTCAGCCCGAGGCGTTCGAGTTCATCGTAGGGGGTGTAGTTGAAGTCGGTGGACAGCGTACCGCGGGTGACCGGCAGCCCCTGCTGGATCAGCTCGAGCGCACGCCGCACCCGGCCCAGCGGCAGGTAGAAGCTGGAGGCCGCGCCATCGGCGCCGCCAGCATTGAGCGCCACCACCCGGCCGTGCACGTCGACCACGGGGGAGCCCGAGGATCCCCCCGAGGTGCCCGAGGCGGCCTGCAGGTAGAACGTATTGAAGTCGTTGTACTTGCCCAGGCCGTACTCGGGAGCATCACGGTCCAGCCGCGCCAGCGTGCCGGCCAGGATCGACAGCTGCTCGCCGGCGTTGTTGCCGATGACACGGATCTCGCGACCCACCTGCGCACCCTCCGGGTACAGCGGCAACGCCTTGGGCTTGATGAACTTCAGCTTTGACGGATCATAGTGATAGAGGCCGAAGTCATGCACCGGGTCACGGTAAACCGGATACAGCTGCACCACCTCGCGGTCGAGGAAGGTGGCCTCGGCCGTGACCGGTCCCGGCGTCACGACATGCCGGTTGGTCAGGATCAACCCACGCTCGGCATCCACCACGAAGCCCGTGGCCTGGGCCGTCGAGTTCCACTCGGTGTCGAAGGCGCGCACCTGGTCGATGTTGATCGCAACAACGCTGCCGACGATGCGCTCAAGGGTTTCAGTCCAGGAGGGATTGGCCTCGACGGCGGTGGCCTGCCGGGCGAGCTGCGCCGCCGGATGGGTGGCATGAGCCGGATGCGGTACCGATGTGCCAACCGGGGCGGTCTGGTCGCCGGCCACCGGCGCATCTGCCCGGGCTACGCTGGCCATGGCCAGCATCATGATCAGGCTGGCGCGCACCGGCCTTGAGCAAACCAGAGAATTCCGTGACATGTTCCTGCGATGCATCCAACCGGTAACTTAACCCCCATGTTAAGCGGTACAATGGCAGGATGTCGCATCCACGTCGCAAATCGCTCATTACAACGGTCGGTGGGGTCCGCGTCGGCGGTTCCAGCCCCATCGTTGTGCAGTCCATGACCAACACGGATACGGCCGATGTGCCTGGTACCGTGGAACAGGTGAAGGCCCTCGCCCGCTCTGGTTCGGAGCTGGTGCGCCTGACGGTCAACTCCGTCGAGGCCGCCGCCGCCGTGCCCGCCATCCGCGAAAAGCTCGATCAATCGGGCGTCAAGGTGCCCCTCATCGGGGACTTTCACTTCAACGGCCACAAACTTCTGAAGGAATACCCCGGCTGTGCCGAGGCCCTGGCCAAGTACCGCATCAACCCCGGCAACGTCGGGCGCGGCAGCAAGCGCGATCCGCAGTTCGCAGAGATGATCGAGACCGCCTGCCGCTACAACAAGCCGGTGCGCATCGGCGTGAACTGGGGCAGCCTCGACCAGGATCTTCTCACCCGGATGATGGACGAGAACAACGCCCTGCCCGAACCACTCGATGCCCGCGAGGTCATGCGCAAGGCGGTCGTGGCCTCGGCCCTGCAAAGCGCGGAACGCGCCATCGAGCTCGGCCTGCCGCGTGACCACATCATCCTCTCAGCCAAGGTTTCAGGTGTGCAGGACCTCATCGCCATCTACACGGACATGGCCTCGCGCTGCGAATTCCCGCTGCACGTGGGCCTGACCGAAGCCGGCATGGGCTCCAAGGGCATCGTCGCCTCCACCGCCGGCATCGCCAACCTCCTGCAGGCCGGCATCGGCGACACCATCCGCGTCTCCCTCACCCCGGAACCCGGTGGCGACCGCTCACAGGAAGTCATCGTGGCGCAGGAGATCCTGCAGACCATGGGACTGCGCTCCTTCACTCCCATGGTGATCGCCTGCCCCGGCTGCGGACGCACCACCAGCACTTACTTCCAGGAACTGGCGCAGCGCATCCAGTCCCATATCCGCCACCGCATGCCGGAATGGCGCAAGGAATACTCCGGCGTCGAGGACATGACGGTCGCAGTCATGGGTTGCGTGGTCAATGGTCCGGGGGAGAGCAAGCACGCCAGCCTCGGCATCAGCCTGCCCGGCACCGGCGAACGTCCGGTCGCCCCGGTGTACGAGGACGGTGAAAAAACCGTCACCCTCAAGGGTGATCATATTGCCGAGGAGTTCCAGGAACTCGTCGAGCAGTACATCACCCGCAAGTACGCCCGCAAGGCGGGCTGATGGCGAGCCCCATCCCTCCCGGGACACCGCCGCTGACCCGCGCAGCAGCGGATGAAATGCTGCTCAAGCTCGATGGGGGCTGGGCCATCGGCCCCGATGCGGCCAGCCTGCGGCGGGAGTTCCGCTTCCGGGACTTCTTCCACACCATGAGCTTCGTCAACGCCCTGGCTCACCTGGCCAACGTCGAAGACCACCACCCGGACCTGGAAGTCGGCTACAACTACTGCCGTGTGCGTTTCTCCACCCACTCGGTGGGCGGACTGTCCGAAAACGACTTCATCTGCGCTGCGAAGGTCGATCAGCTCCCGTACTAGCCCTCGATCATCCGCACTCCGGCATCTGCCCCGAGGATGAGCACGTCAGCAGGCCGGCGCGCGAAAATCCCCACCGTCACCACTCCCGGTATCTGGTTCAGCTGCGCCTCCAGCGCAGGTGGGTCGGCGATATCAAGGCCGTGCACGTCCAGGATCTGGTTGCCGTTGTCGGTGACGCAGCCGGCGCGCAGCACCGGCCGGCCCAGCCCTGACAGCTCGCGCGCCACCAGTCCCGCTGCCATGGGAATG
>DAIDKA010000264.1 GCA_027451085.1 Gammaproteobacteria bacterium | reverse complement strand
TCTGCAACCGGCTGCAGGACAGCTATACGGAAGCCCACGAGCGGGCCCACCGGCTGGGCTGGTTCGACCAGCCCGCCGGCGACGACAACCAGCCCTAAGCCGTTACCGCGCCGGCATCCTGCAGCAGCTTCTTCAGCTCGCCGCTGCGGTACATCTCCAGGGTGATGTCGCAGCCGCCGACCAGCTCGCCGTTGACGTACAGCTGGGGGTAGGTCGGCCAGTTGGAGTACTTCTTCAGGGCCTCGCGCAGCTCCGGTTCCTCGAAGATGTTCACATGCTTGAACTGCGCCCCCACGGCGTTCAGGGCGGCAGCGGTCTGCGCCGAGAACCCGCACTGCGGGAAATCCGGGGTGCCCTTCATGAACAGCACCACGGGGGCCGACGCCAGTTCAGTCTTGATCTTTTCGGTCGTATCCATCGTCGTAATCCTGTGCCAGCCGCCCAGGCCGGGCGATGAGGCGGCCATTATACCAGGGTCGGCGGTGAGGCCGGTTCACCCGGCGTCCACCTGTGCACACACCAGTTTGATGTCGAGATACTCGTCCATGCCGTACATCGAGCCTTCGCGCCCGATACCGGACTCCTTCACACCGCCGAAAGGGGCCACGGTGGTGGAGATCAGACCGGTGTTGAGTCCCACCATGCCGTACTCGAGCGCCTCGGACACCCGCAACGAACGGCTGAGATCCCGGGTGAACACATAGGCGGCGAGACCCGCATTGGTGTCGTTGGCCAGGCGGACCGCATCAGCCTCGGTGTCGAACTTCACCAGCGCGGCCAGCGGCCCGAAGGTCTCCTCCCGGAAGAACTCCATCTCAGGGGTGGCGCCGGTGATGACCGTGGGCTTGTAGAACAATCCGCAGATGCGCTCACCGCCGGTGAGCACCCGGCCACCGCGGCTGGTCGCATCCTGCACCTGGCGCTCCACCTTCTGCACCGCAGCCTCATTGATCAGTGGACCCTGCTGGGTGTCCCCGGCCAGCCCGTCGCCCACCACCATCGCGGCGACGCGCTGCGACAGCGCTTCGGCAAAGCGGCCGTAGACACCCGCTTGCACCAGCAACCGGTTGGCACACACGCAGGTCTGGCCGGTGTTGCGGAACTTGGAGGCCATGGCGCCCTCCACTGCGGCATCGACGTCCGCATCGTCGAAGACAATGAAGGGCGCGTTGCCGCCCAGTTCCAGTGAGACGCGCTTGACGGTGTCCATGCAGCGCGCCGCCAGCATCTTGCCCACGCGTGTGGAACCCGTGAAGGTGAACTTGCGCACCCGCGGATCGGCGGTCAGCACCTGGCCGATGTCGGTGGGCTCGCCGGTGACGATATTGAACACCCCGGCAGGCACCCCGGCCTGCTCAGCCAGATGCGCCAGGGCCAGCGCCGAGAACGGCGTCAGCTCCGAAGGCTTCAACACCACGGTACAGCCGGCGGCCAGCGCCGGGCCGACCTTGCGTGTGATCATGGCAGCGGGAAAGTTCCACGGCGTCACCGCCGCAACCACCCCCACCGGCTGCTTGATCACCAGCAGCCGCTTGTCCGTCAGGTGTCCCGGAATGATGTCGCCATATGCGCGCCGCGCTTCCTCGGCAAACCACTCGATGAACGAGGCCGCGTAGGTGATCTCCCCGCGGGCCTCGGACAGCGGCTTGCCCTGCTCGGCCGTCATCAGCCGCGCCAGGTCCTCGCCGTGCGTCATCATCAGCTCGAACCAGCGCCGCAGGATCACGGCACGGGCCGATGCCGCAAGCTGTCGCCAGGACCCGAAGGCCCGGTGCGCCGCCTCTACGGCGGAGGCGGTCTCTGCCGCACCCAGTGCAGGCACCGTACCCAGCAACCCACCGCTGGCCGGATTGTGCACGGCGATCGTGGCCCTGCCCTGCACCCACTTGCCGTCGATGTAGGCCGCCTGGCGCAGCAGTTCGGGCGCGGTGAGTTTGAGCCGCGCCTGCTCAAAGGACGCATCAGTAAGAACCGCGGACATGATTCACTCCTGCCACGAAAGGACATCCTTCAGGATGGCGAGGCCGGCGTCGAGCTCCGCATCGGGGATGGTCAGCGGCACCAGCAGGCGGATAGTCTCGCCCTGCGTGCCGCAGGTCAGGGCGATCAAACCCTTCTGCAGCGCGGCGGCCAGCACCCTCTTCGCCGTGGCTCCGTCCGGCTGGTTGCTGCCGCGCGCCTGCACCACATCGAACCCGACCATGGCGCCCATGCCACGCAGGTTGGCGACCGGCACTCCAGTGGTGGCCTGGATCAGTGGCTCGAGCACCGCGCGGATACGCTTACCCAGTGTCTGGGCGCGCTCGAGCAGCTTTTCCTCCCGGATGACATCCAGCACCGCAAGCGCTGCGGCACAACCCAGTGGCGAACCGGCATAGGTGCCTCCGAGACCGCCCGGCTCCACCGCATCCATGATGGCGGCGCGACCGAGCACGCCGGACAGCGGAAAGCCTCCGGCGAGGGACTTTGCCACGGTCACGAGGTCCGGCTCGACCCCGGAGTGCTCGATGGCGAACATCCGCCCGGTGCGGCCGAAGCCGCTCTGGATCTCATCGGCGATCAGCAGGATGCCGTGCTTGTCACAGAGCTCCCGCAGCACCTTGAACAGTTCCGGCGATGCGGGGTTGAAACCACCCTCGCCCTGCACCGGCTCGATGATGAGGGCCGCCACGCGGCCGGGCTCCACATCACCCAGGAACAGCTCATCCACGGCATGCTGCAAATCCTTGAGAGTGACCCCGGCATGCGCAGCCGGGAACGGCAGACGGTAGATCTCCGGTGCAGGGGCACCGGCCCGCTGCTTGTAAGGCGCGATCTTGCCGGTCAGCGTCGAGGTCAGCAGCGTGCGGCCGTGGAAGGCGTGACTGAACGCCACCACGGCCTGGCGGCCGGTGGCCACGCGCGCGATCTTCACGGCGTTCTCCACCGCCTCTGCGCCGGTGGTGAAGAAGATGCTCTTGGCCGGCCCTTTGAACGGCGCCAGGGCGTTCAGTCGCTCCGCCAGTTCGATGTAAGACTCATACGGGCTGACCTGGAAAGCGGTGTGGGTGAAACGCTCAAGCTGGCGCTGCACGGCCGCAATCACCTTGGGGTGGCGGTGTCCGGTGGCCACCACGCCGATGCCGCTGGCAAAGTCAATGTAGCTGCGCCCCTCGACGTCCGTGATCTGCGCATTCAGCGCCCCGGCGGCGAACACGGCCGTGGCCGATGCCACCCCTCTCGGCACCGCCGCCTGGCGACGCGCCAGCAAATCCGCATTTTTCATCATGCTTGCATCCCTTCAGTGCAGCCGCCGCCGTATGCTCAAGGCCAGTGGAGGATTTTAATCCCATCCGCGCCGGTCCGCCCGGATGCTAGGCTTTTGCTCTTGGATTCCCACACAGGGCACCGCCGTGACCAACCAGACTGCCATCGTCCCACCCCAGGACCTCGCACAACAGGTCAGCGCCGCATTGCGCGAGGACATAGGCACCGGGGATGTCACCGCAAAGCTGGTACCGGCCGGTCAGCAGGCGCGCGGCCACGTGATCACCCGCGAGGCGGCTGTGCTGTGCGGCCAGCCCTGGGTGGCGGAGACCTTCCGCCAGCTGGCCCCGTCCATCGAGCTTGCGTGGCTGGTGGCCGAGGGTGCGCACGTGGCACCCGGCGACACTCTGCTGCGCTTTTCGGGACCCGCCCGCCCCCTGCTGACCGGCGAACGCACCGCGCTCAATTTTCTCCAGCTACTGTCAGCAACCGCTACCGCAGCCAGCCACTATGCACAGGCCGTGGCCGGTACCGGCTGCATCGTGCTCGACACGCGCAAGACCATTCCGGGACTGCGCACCGCACAAAAGTACGCCGTACGGGTCGGTGGCGCCGGCAATCACCGCATCGGCCTGTACGACATGGTGCTGATCAAGGAAAACCATATCATTGCCACCGGCAGCATCGGCGCCGCCATCGCCGCCGCGCGCACCAGCGCGCCACACGTCAGGGTGGAAACCGAAGTCGAGAACCTCGACGAACTGGAGCAGGCCTTCGCTGCCCGCCCCGACATCGTGCTGCTGGACAATTTCAGCACCGATGACCTGCGCCGGGCGGTGCAGCGCAACCGCGAACTCGGTGCGCCGGTGAAGCTGGAGGCCTCCGGCAACGCCAGCCTGCAGACTCTGCGCGCCATCGCCGAAACCGGCGTGGACTACGTCTCCGTGGGTGCGATCACCAAGCACGTCCAGGCGGTCGACCTGTCCATGCGGCTGCAGTTCGTATAGCCAGCAGCCCGCTCAGGTCCCTACGGCCTTCACCACCGGCTGCGGCTGGGCGACGCCCCAGCCCTGCGCATAATCCACGCCGAGGCTGCGCAGCATCTGGATGATCTCGTCATTCTCGGCGTACTCGGCGATGGTCTGCTTGCCGGTCAGGTGCCCGATCTCATTGATGGAACGCACCATTTCGCGGTCTATCGGATCGCGCAGGATTTCACGCACGAAGCTGCCGTCGATCTTGAGATAATCCACCGGGAAGTGCTTGAGGTACCCGAACGAGGACAGGCCGGTGCCGAAGTCATCGAGCGCGAACTTGCAACCCAGTTCCTTCAGCGACTGGATGAAGCGGTTGGCCTGGGAATAATTGGTCACCGCCGCGGTCTCGGTGATCTCGAAGCAGATCTTGGAGGCATCCACGCCGCTCTGGCGGAAACGCTCGATGGCGAACGGCAGGAACTTGTCGTCCACCAGGCTCTGGCCCGAGAGGTTGATGGAACACAGCTTGAGCTTCTCGCGCTCGTCGGCTTCAGACACCAGCCAGCGCAGCGCCCGGTCCAGCACCCAGCGGTCGATCTTCGGGGCGATGCCATAGCGCTCGGCGGCGGTGATGAAGTTGTCCGGCGAGACCAGCCGGCCGTTCTCATCGCGCATGCGCAGAAGCAGCTCGTAGTGCAGGCCGGAGTCGACGCGCTGCAGGGGGGCGATGGCCATGCGATGGATCTCGAACCGCTCGTCCTCCAGCGCCGCATTGATGCGGGCGGCCCATTGCATCTCCTTGCGGCGACGCATGACCTCGATGTCGTTCTCGGCGAAGCTGTGCACCCGGTCGCGGCCAGCTTCCTTGGCTGCCTGGCAGGCGCTGTCGGCAGTGGACAGGGTGGAGGCCACGTCCTCGTTCTCAGCCGTGATGGGCACCACCCCCACGCTCGCGCCGAGACGGAACACGCGGTCGTCCCAGGTGAAGCGGAAGTCGCGCACGGCCTCACGCAGCTGCTCGGCCACATGCATGGCCTCATCCAGCGCGCAGCTTTCCAGCAGGATGCCGAACTCATCGCCCCCCAGGCGCGACAGCGTGTCGCGCCAGCGCACCTTGGATTTCAACAGCGCGCCGACCTGCCCCAGCAGGGCATCGCCGGCGCCGTGGCCGCAGGTGTCATTGATGACCTTGAACTGGTCGATGTCCAGGTAGCACAGCGCGTAGGACGCCTCGCGCGCCTTGGCACTCTTGAGCGCCCGCTCCAGCCGCGCCTCGAATTCGCGGCGGTTGACCAGCCCGGTGAGCAGGTCGTGGCTGGCGTGATAGGACAGGCGGCGGTTGAGCTCCCGCGACTCACTCACGTCATGGAACACGAGCACGCCACCGGCGACCGTGCCGCCGCCATCACGGATGGGCGCCGCGGTATGCTCCATGTACAGCTCGTTGCCATCGCGGCGGATCAAGAGCACCGGCCGCACAGACTTGATCGGCCGCACGCGGCGGATGGCCACGCTGAGCGGATTCTCCAGCGGCTCGCAGGTCTCCTCGTGGAAGGCGCGGAACACCTCCTCCACGGGCCGGCCCATGGCGTCTTCCAGGCGCCAGCCGGTGAGTTCCTCGGCCACGGGGTTGATGTAATCGATGACCGACTCGGCATTGGTGGTGATGACGCCGTCACCGATCGACTGCAGGGTGATCTGGGCGCTTTCCTTCTCCCGGAACAGCGCCTCCTCGTACAGCTTGCGCTCGGTGATATCGAGCTCGACACCCACCAGGCGCAGCAGCCGGCCATGCGCATCCGTGCGTGCCTGGGCACGGCTGACCACCCAGCGCCAGTCACCGTTGCGGTGACGCATGCGGTGGACGCTTTCAAATACCGGCAGCTTGCCGGCCACGTGGTCGCGGATGGCGTTCTGCACGCGGGTCATGTCGTCCGGGTGCACAAGGTTGCGCCAGTCCGGTGACTCGCGCAGTTCCTCGTCCGCGTAGCCCAGCATGGCCTTCCAGCGCGGCGAGAAGTAGACCTCGTTGTTCTCCAGGTCGAAGTCCCAGACGCCATCATTGGCCGCGGCCTGGGTCAGAGCAAGCCGCTCCTCCACCTTGGCCAGGCGCCGCTCCATGCGCAGGAACCCGAGGCCCGTGGCCAGGCTGGTGCCGACCAGTTTCAGCAGCAGCCGCAGGTTCACGTCCCAGGCGCCCTGGGGCAGGTTGCGGGCCAGCCCCAGAACACCGCCCGGCTGCCCCTGGATATGAAAAGCGATCAGCAGCGTCGACCCCATTCGCAGGGCAGCAAACCGCGCGCTCTCGGCGGCAAATTTGGTTTCAGGATGCGCCGTGTCGCGCAACTCGGTCAGCCGCAGGTGATCAAGCCTTGCGCTCAAACCCGGGTAATCGGCCAGCGCCTCCCCCGACAGCAGCTCGGGCTGGCAATGAGCCAGGCCCCGGCGCGCCACCTGGACCTCGCCGAACTTCTTCTCCGGAGTGATGAAGGCGATGAAGGCGCAGTCGCTGATGGTCAGGTCGGCGACGTTTTGCAGGGCGCGTGCCAGGGTGGCGTCAGCCGTGGCGCGCTGCAGGTTCTGCAGGTCGACCGCAATCTTGGTGCTGGCCACGTCGATACCGACGACGGCGGGGGGCGCACGCCCGCTCCACACATCGGAGGACAGCACATCCGATGCGGTGAAGTCGGTCGACGAGTCGGTCGGGGTGCTGGACATGAAACCTTTAAACGCCACCCGCTGCCGTGTTCGGGAGTGCGCCGGATAATGGCATAACGCTTATGGAATTCAAGCTAACCCTATGTTGCCACACGCAATAATACATGTGTAACAACGTGTGAAGTGTGCGCGGGGTCTCAGAGTGCGTCACGCGCAATGCCAAACAGTCGCTTGAGTTCCGCCTCCATCTGCCGCTGCAGGACCTCGATCCCTTGCGGCTGCAGCACCCGGGTGACATAGCACGGCGGCCCTATGGCGATGGCGATGCGCGCGAACGGCACGGGGATGACGAACTTGTCCCAGGCGATGAGCCAGGCGCGGGATGCGGCATAGGCCATCGGCAGCATCGGCCGGCCGGACATCTTGGCCAGCAGGATGGCGCCAGGCTTGAACCTGAAGCGTGGACCCTTGGGACCGTCAGGGGTCACCACCGGGGAGATGCTCTCCTTCACCAGCGCATGGTAATAGTCCCGCAGCGCCCGTGCCCCGGTGTGGGTCGAGGACCCCCGGATCACCCGGGCGCCGACCCGGCGGGCTGCCATGGCGCCCAGTTCCCCATCCACCGAAGGGCTGATCAGCCAGCCTGGATTGAGCCCTCTGAGCCGCTGGTCCAGCAGGAAACGCGCGCAGAACAGCTGGTGCTGATGCCAGTACACCGGCACCAGGGAAGGTGCCTTGGCCAGTGCCGCCTCCAGGTGTTCCGCCCCGTGCACCACCCGCACCCGGCAGGTCAGCCACCAGAAGCGGATCACCGCAAGCCCCAAGGGCACCGCCACCGCGTACAGCAGCCGCCGGCCTGCGGTCATGCGCCGCCCGGGGCGATGTTCACCGCTATAAGGACTGTTTTTGCTGGCCTCGCCCGGGCCGGTATCCGTCATGAGAGAATATTACCCTTTAACGGCATAACGACCCGCATGACCGCCCGGCAGAACCCACAACACCAGCCCCCCGAAGCGGATGTCCAGTTCGACATCAACGCCGACGACGAGTCCTTCGAGCGCATGACGCAGCTGTTCGCCCGCCATGGCGACATCTACCGCGTCTACGCTCCGGGGCGGAAGTCCCACACCTACGTCATCAATCACCCGGACGACATCAAGCGCGTGCTGGTGAGCAATCACCGCAACTACACCAAGGGCGTAGGGCTCGACCGGGTCAAGATCCTCTTAGGCAACGGCATCATGACCAGCGAGGGCGACTTCTGGCGCCAGCAGCGCTACATGATGCAGCCCCTGTTCCACCGCCGGGTGGTCACGCAGTTTGCCAGGCTCATCGAACAATCCAACGACCGCCTGATCGACAAGTGGGCCACGCAATCCGCCCGCGGTGAATTCGTCAACCTCACCGACGACATGAGCGAGCTGACCCTGGAAATCGTGCTGCAGTCGATCTTCGGGAGCGACCTGCCGCAGCTGCGGCAGCCCTTCGAGGTCGTCACCCGGGAGCAGGCGCGGGACCTGAAGTTCGCCTACCAGTTCCGCTCCCTGACCAAGCTTGTCGCCCAGCTCATCGCCCGTCGCCGGGCCGGCAAGGAGGAGCACTTCGACTTCCTGGGACTGCTAATGGACGCGCGCGACAAGGAAACCGGCGATCCCATGACGGACAAGGCCCTGATCGATGAGGTCATGACCCTGGTCGTCGCGGGGCACGAGACCACCGCCTCCGCGCTCAACTGGACCTGGTACCTGCTGTCCCGGCACCCGCAAGTCGACGCGCGCCTGGCCGCCGAGATCAACGCTGCGCCGGAATACACCGCGCCGTCGCTGGCGCAGATGGAGGCCCTGGCCTACACCAACGCCGTGGTGAACGAAGCCCTGCGCCTGTACCCTCCCGGCTGGCTGCTGTCGCGGCGCACCGTCGAGGCGGACACCCTGTCCGGGTACGAAATCCCGGCAGGCAGCGATGTGTTCCTGAGCCCCTACTTCCTGCACCGGCATCCGCGCTACTGGCAGGAGCCCGATGCCTTCAGGCCCGAACGTTTCGATGCCGAGCATGAAGCCGAGCGTCCACGCTTTGCCTACATGCCCTTCGCAGCCGGACCGCGCCACTGCATCGGCGAGACCCTCGCCCTGTATGAAATGCTCATGCACCTGTACAAGGTCGCCCGTCACTACCGGCTCGCGCTGACCGGCGATGAGCCCATCGAACTCGAAGCGCAGATCAACCTGCGCACCAGGAAACCCCTTTTCATGAGACTGGAACGCCGCT
Source organism: Gammaproteobacteria bacterium (assembly GCA_027451085.1). Lineage (GTDB taxonomy): Bacteria > Pseudomonadota > Gammaproteobacteria > Steroidobacterales > Steroidobacteraceae > DAIDKA01. The sequence continues at coordinate 802 of DAIDKA010000264.1, read as the reverse complement.
GATGCCCACCCCGCAGACCCTGACTGAACTGATCGAGTCCAACCGCAAGGTTGCGCGCAGCATCACCTACCTGAACGGCGAGAACGACGAACGCCAGGTCAGTTTTGCCGACCTGTACCAGCGTGCGCTCGGCATCCTGCACCACCTGCAGAAGCTGGGCGCGAAGCGCGGCGATCACCTGATCCTGTTCCTGGGCGAGAACGAGCCCTTCATCGACGCCTTCTGGGGCGCCGTGCTGGGCGGGATCATCCCGGTGCCGGTGGCGCTGGGCATCAGCGACGAACACCGTCACAAGCTGCTGCGCATCGCGCGCAAGCTGGGCAACCCGTTCCTGTACACCGACCGCCGTTCGTTCGAGCGCATCCAGGCGTTTGCCGAAGGCGCAGGCGAATCCGCCACCTTCCACAAGCTGCACAGCCGGGTGTTCCTGGTCGACCAGCTCGACGATATTTCCAAGCCGGGCAAGGTCGAAAAGGTCGGCCCGGATGACGTCGCCTTCATCCAGTTCTCCTCCGGCTCCACCAGCGAACCCAAGGGCGTGGTGCTGACCCACCGCAACATCCTCGCCAACTGCGCCGGGGTGAGCGAGATTGCGAAGTTCACCGAGGATGACGTTTCCATCTCCTGGATGCCGCTGACCCACGACATGGGCCTCATCGGCTTCCACATCTATATGTTCGCCAACCGGCTGCACCAGCACCTGATGCCCACGGACCTGTTCGTGCGCCGGCCGCTTTTGTGGCTGACGTTCGCCTCACGCAAGCGCGCCACCATCCTGTGCTCGCCCAACTTCGGTTACCGC
>DAIDKA010000263.1 GCA_027451085.1 Gammaproteobacteria bacterium | reverse complement strand
CTTCTTGGGCAGGAAGGCGGCGTCGGCGCAGTTCTGGCTGCCACAGTGGCAGATATGGCCGTCGATCACGGTGATCTTGCGGTGGTTGCGCAGGTCCAGCCGCCTGTACAGCAGCGTCCTCAAGGGGTTGCCGATCGGGAGGACCACGGCGGTTGCCACGCCCGCATCCTGCATCCGCTTCCATGCATCCGAGGCGATGAAGACATGGGAGCCGATGGCGTCCACCATGGCGCGGCAGCGCACGCCGCGCCTGGCAGCCCGGATCAGGGCCTCGGCCGTGCGGCGCCCGGTCTCATCATCGAGCCAGATGTAGTAGAGCACGCTGATGGTGGAGGTGGCCGCGTCCATGTCCAGGATCATGCGCTGGCGGGCCTGCGCCGGACTTTGCAGCAGCTCGGCGCGGTTGCCCAGCGTCACGCCAAAGCCATTGATCGAGGTGGCAAAACCGCTGGCCGGCCCCCACCGCGGCAGGTCGGGCGCTTCGCCGCTGGTCTGAACGGCGGGCGCGGTCGCCTCTGCCGCTGCGTCCGTGCGCCTGCGATCCGGTCCGCTGAAATGGATCTCCCCGATCAGCAGGTAGAGTGCGATCCCGAGAACGGGCAGCACCAGGAGCACGAGTATCCAGGCCGTGCGCGTGTGGGTGTTGAGCTGGGGGCGGGCCAGGATTCGCAGGCTGACCAGGCAGAACACGCCGATGTGCAGCAGCGTCAGGAATGTCGCCATGCTTCAGTCTGTGCGCGCGCCCGGTTTAACGCCAGCGGTGTGCGTTGCGGCCGCAGGTGCGCGACCCTATGGAACCTGGACGGCCTGCGTGACCTGCATGCGCCGGACTGCAGCCACGCACCACAGGTCGATCGGGTTCGAGCGGCCGCGCAGGGTCATCGCGGGCAGCTCCTGCGCATCGATGACGTGGCCACGCGCGTCCAGCGAGCGTTTCACCGCGCTGGACAGCACCATTTCACCGGCGCGGGCGCGCTGACATAGCCGCGAGGCGATGTTCACGGCATCGCCGACGATGGTATAGCTCATGAAGCTCGGCGAGCCGATGTTGCCGGCAACGACCTCGCCTTCATTGATGCCGATGCCCAGACCCGTGTCGATGCCGTGGCGCTCGCGCCATGTGTCGGCCAGGGAGCCGAAGCGCTCCAGCATCTGATGCCCGGTGTTCACCGCACGGCAGCTGGCATCAGCCTGGATGAAGGGTACGCCCCAGCCCACCATCAGGCAGTCTCCGGCCATGTGGAACACGGTGCCTTCGTTGTGGAAGGTGATGTCCGTCAGCAGGCTGAAGTATTCGTTCAGCAGCGGCACGACATCGTGGGGGTCCAGCCGTTCGGAAATGCCGGTGAAGCCGCGCAGGTCGGCGAACAGCACCACTGCGCGCGCGCGCATGTCTGTGACCACGGGCAGATTGCCGTCGCCCAGGATGCGATCGGCCAGCCGCGGTGAGACATAACGTCGGAAGGTGGCGGCCAGGACTTCGAATTGGTCGGTACTCACACCTGCAGTCTAATGCGAAATTGTCGCCAAATGGAAACAGTCTCTGGACCGGGCTGCCGCCCGCGGGCGGGGCGGGTCCGGTACCATCTGCGCCCGGCCGTTCCGGGCCGGATCGAGGAGTGAACATGGCCAAGGTCAAACAGAGGCTGGCGGCTGCCGGTGCGCCGCACGGCGGTGTCAGCCCTGCGCAGGCGGAGGAGGCGGTCCGCACGTTGCTGCGCTGGGCCGGCGAGGACCCCTCACGCGAAGGGTTGCTCGACACTCCCAAGCGGGTGGTCAAGGCCTACTCGGACTGGTTCTCCGGTTACGCGGTCGATCCCCGGGAGTACCTGCGGCGGACCTTCGAAGAAGTCGAGGGCTATGACGAACTGGTCGTGCTGCGTGACATCGCGTTTGAATCGTATTGTGAGCATCACATGGCGCCGATCATCGGCCGCTGCCATGTAGGCTACCTGCCCACCGACAAGGTGGTGGGCATCAGCAAGCTGGCGCGCGTGGTGGACGGCTACGCCCGGCGCTTCCAGGTGCAGGAGAAACTCACCGCTCAGATCGCGGCCTGCATCGATGAGGTGCTCAAGCCACGTGGCGTGGGCGTGGTCATCGACGCTGAGCACCAGTGCATGACCACCCGCGGCGTGCATAAGCGCGGCGTGTCGATGGTCACCAGCCGCATGGTGGGGATCTTCCGCAGTGACGCCCGCACCCGGGCCGAGTTCCTGCAGTTCATCGACATCCGCGGCGCCAGAACGATCTAGCGGTTCTGCTTTGCCCGGCTGCACAGCCATAGCGCTGCGGGCAGGGCGGTGAAGTCCGCCAGCAGCGCCAGCACGAAGGCCGAAGACGACACGATGCCGAACTGCCGCATGGGCGGCAGGGGCGAAAACGCCAGCGCCAGGAAGCCGCCGGCATTGATCAGCGTTGCGAACAGCACCGGCCTGCCCGCCACCAGGAAGGCGTGGCGCAGGGCTCCCGCCAGCCCCAAACCTGCCGTGCGGCCTTCCTGGTAGTGGTAGAAGAAGTGCACCTGATCGTTCTCGGTGGCGCCCAGCACGGTGGAGCCGATCAGGATGGTGGCGATGTTCAGCGGGATGCCGCAGGCGCGCATCACTAGGAACGACGCCAGGATGGCGAACAGCGACGGGATCATGGCCATCAGCCGCGCGAGGGGGCTGCGGAACACCAGCAGGAAGGCGCAGAAAATGATGCTCGCAGTCAGCGCGAAGCTCTCCATGAGCGTCGGCACGAGCTGCAGGGTGATCTGGTCGGACAGCACGCTTTGGCCCACCACCCGGGCCGTGGTCGCCTTCAGCGCCGGGTTGGCCGCCTGCACCCGCCGCCAGGTCTGTTCGATGTAGCTGCGCATGCGGCCGATTTCGCCGAAGGCATGGTCGCGGCCACGCACGGTGAGGCGTACGTTGGAGAGGCTCGCCACGTCCACGTAACCGCGGGCGTCCGGCGTTTGCAGCAGCACCTGTTCGAGGTCGGAGGCCAGTCCCGGCCAGGCCGCCGGGTCCTGCGGCAGTTCGTCATGCCCGGACTGCAGATAGCGCATCCAGCGCAGCAGCGAGGTCGGGCCGTCCACCGCAGTGATCCTGGGATCGCTTTCCAGTGCACGTGTCAGCTGGTCTACGGCGCGCAGGAAGGCCGGGTCCAGGGCGGTGCCTGCGGGCGGCTGCAGCCACAGCTGGTACACCCCCAGGCCTGCAGTCTCCTCGAAGCGGCGGGTGTCCTGCGCCGCCGGTACGCTTGGATCGATGTAGGTCAGCGTATCGGTCTGCAACGCCAGCGGCTTGAAGTGTCCGGGCAGGCCGGCGAGGGCGACGTAGCCGGCGGCCATGCCCAGCATGGCCAGGCCCACCATCAGCCAGCGCAGGCGGCGTGTCACCGGCAGCCAGGCGTCGACAAAGGCGGCGTATCCGGTGGTGGATGTCGCGGCAGCAGGTGCGGGGCTGCTGCGCAGCGGCGTGCGCAGCAGCCCCTGCAGCGCCGGGAACAGCGTGAAGCTCACCAGCCACGCGATGATCAGGCCGCAGGCGGTCCACAGACCCATCTGCCGTACGGGGCGGATGTTCGACACGGCCAGGGCCGCGAAACCCACGGCGGTGGCAAAGATCGACGCCGTGCAGGGCAGGAACTTGTTGGCGAGCACCCGGGCCTGGTGGACACGCAGGTCGGGTGTGCCTGTGTCCGCGGTCTCCATGCGCTCGATGTAGCGGGAGTGCAGGTACACCAGGGTGGCTGTCGCCGTGACCAGCACGGTAAGCGGCACCAGCGAGGATACGATGGTGTGCGGCCAGCCGGTCAGTGCCGCGACTCCCATGGCCATGGCCACCGTGATGCCCAGCGTGATGATCATGGCGAGCAGTGCGCGCCAGGAGCGGTACAGCAGGAAGATCAGCGTGACCAGGAACAGCCCGAACAGCGGCATGGAACGCTGCGTGGCGCGGTCCGTCTCGTGTTCCAGCCAGGCTTCGAGCCAGGGCGAGCCGACCTGGCGGACGGCGTTGAACGGCCCGCCGTGCGTGCCCAGCAGCGGCGCGATGGCGGCGTTGATTGCAGCGAGTTCGCGGTCGCGGTCGCCGGGCTTGCCGGTGTCGAGCTCCAGCGCGATGCCGATGAAGTGATCGCCCAGCAGGCCTGCGCGCCGGAACAGCCGGGTGCCGTTGGCAAAGGCGCGCACGGTGGCCATCTGCGCCATGGTCATGGAGGCAGCCGGGTTGGTGCCGCGCCAGATCGTGAGCACGCTCTGGGTATGCACGCCGGCAATCGCCGCCAGCGCCTGTTCCAGGCGGTCGGTGCCTTGCAGGGAGGCGCTCCCCAGCGGGTCGGACGACTCCAGCATCAACAGCGCATGATCGCCCTCGGGGAACAGCTTCTCGAACTGCGCCGTGGCGCGTGCGTCGGGATCATCCGCCACCAGCAGGCTGCCGATGGCGTTGTCGTCGGCAATGCGGGTGGCACCCCAGGCGCCCAGCGCGCCCAGTGCCACGAACAGGATGACGATGACGCCGCGCAAGCGCAGCAGGCGGTGGAAGAAACTTGCGCCCGGAGGCATTGCCGGCACGGTCAGGTCATTCATTGATGCGGTTGCGGGAGCGCGGCGATGGAGCGCACCGGGCGGCAATGATAGCCTAACGGGATGGTTTCACTGCTGACCGCCGCCGCTGCACTGCTGGTCTTCTGCGCCCCGGGGTATCCCGGTGCGGGGGGCGATGCCCAACCCCTGGTCGATGAGTTCGCCGCTGCGGCGACCAAGGCTGCGGGCCTGCCCGAGGGCAGCCTGGCCGCGGTGTACGACGCTGACGAAAAGAGCGATCTCGCCCGCCTCGCCAGGCCCGACGCGGTGCTGGCCTTCGTGCCGTGGCCGTTCTACGTGCAGCATGGCGCCGAGCTGCACCTCACGCCCCTGGTCCAGGCCGATGTCCTGCCCGTGGGCACGGTGCAGCGCTGGACGCTGGTGGCCAGGAGCGGACATGCGCCGCCGCCGGCCGGGCTTGCCGGGGTTGACCTGATCAGCACCGCAGGCTACGCGCCGGCCTTCGTGCGGGCGGCCGTGTCGCCGGGCGTACCGCTGCCCGCCAACCTCACCATCACCGCCTCCGGTCAGGTGCTCTCCGGCCTGCGTCGCGCGGTCAACGGGGAGCCGGTGGTGCTGTTGCTCGACCAGGAGCAGTCCGCCGCGCTGCCCGGCCTGCCATTTGCCGCGCAGCTGCAGACCATTGCAACCTCCAGGCCGGTGCCGGTGGCGCTCATCGCCGTGGTCGGCAACCGCCTGCCGGCGCGCAAGGCCAGTGCCATCAAGGAAGCGTTGCTCAAGCTTGCAAGCACTCCTGATGGGGCTGCTACCCTGGGACGCCTGCGCCTCAAGGGCTTCGTGACGCCGGACCTGCCGGCCGCTGGTGCTCCATGAAACGTGTCCTGCCGATCCTCGCATTGTGTCTCGCCGGCTGTGCCAGTACGCCGCATGCTCCACCGGCGGGCTCCGCACCGGCGCCGGCACCCGCGCCTGCTGCAACCCTGGCACCTTCTTCGGCGCCTTCTTCGGCGCCTGCGCCTGGTTCCGCGCCGGCATCCGCGCCGGGCAATGGCCGCAACACGCCGGCCTACTTCCTGGCCGTGGTGCAGGCCGACTCGGATCTCATCGATACCGAAAATCTGCCTTCCGGGCGCCGGCGGCTGGTGGCCGATGCCAGGTCCCACGCCGAGCGCTGTCTGGCGATGGCGCCGCAGGACGGCCGGTGCCATTACGCCCGGGCCATCGTCTATGGCCTGGCGGCGCGTGAGCAGCCGCTGCAGGCGGGTGTGCTGCTGAAGAACATGCTGGACAGCCTGGTGAAGGCCGCAGCGCTGTCACCGACGATCGATCATGCGGGTCCGGCGCGGCTGCAGGCCATCGTGCTGCTGCGGGCGCCGTACTGGCCGCTGGGACCGGGCGATGTCGATGCGGGACTGGCGGCGGCGAAGCAGGCCGTGGCGGTCGATCCGACCTTCCCAGGGAACCAGGCGATCCTGCGCGAAGCACAGAAGAAGGCGGCCGCCCGGCAGTAGGGTCAGCGGTATCCCTTGGCCTGCAGTGAGAACAGGGCGGCGTAGCGGCCGGCGGCGGCCATCAGCTGTTGGTGGCTGCCGTGCTCGATGATGCGTCCGTGTTCGATCACGGCGATCTGATCCGCCATGCGCACGGTGGAGAAGCGGTGCGAGATCAGGATGGCCATGCGGTCGCGTGCCAGCTGCCGGAAGCGCTCGAACACCAGCGCCTCGGCCTGCGCGTCCATGGCCGAGGTCGGCTCGTCGAGCACCAGGACGTCGGCACGGACGCGCATGAACGCCCGCGACAGCGCTATTTTCTGCCACTGTCCGCCGGACAGCTCGCGGCCATCCTTGAACCACTTGCCCAGCTGTGTCCGGTAGCCCCCGGGCAGTGAATCGATGAACTCCTGCGCCTGGCCCTTGGTGGCCGCATCGCGCCAGCGCGCCTCGTCCTCGAAGAACGGTTCGTCGCCTACGCCGATGTTCTCACCGACCTGCATCTGGTAGCGGGCGAAGTCCTGGAAGATGACACCGATGCGATCGCGCAGCGCGCGGACGTTCCAGTCATTGAGGTCCAGGCCGTCGAGGATGATGCGGCCGCGGGTGGGGCGGTACAGCCGCGTAAGCAGCTTGATCATCGTGGTCTTGCCCGAACCGTTTTCACCCACCAGCGCCAGGCTGCCACCGGGTTTCAGGTGCAGGCTGATGGCTGCGAGTGCCGGCTCGGCCGAGCCCGGATAATTGAACCACACGTCCTCGAAGCGGATGCCATCGCCGGGGTCGGGACCGCGGACGGCGGCGCCATCGATGCGTTCCACGGGTGTTTCCAGGTAATCGTATAGCGTGGACAGGTACAGGTTGTCCTCGTACATGCCGCCGATGGCGGACAGGGAGGCGGAGACCGCCGACTGCCCCTGCCGGAACAGGGACAGGTACATGGTCATCTGCCCCAGCGTGATGCTCAGCCGTACGGTGGCCAGTGCGATCCAGGCATAGGCGCCGTAGAGCGCGCCGGTGCCGAGCAGTCCCAGCCCGAAGCCCCACAGGTCGCGGCGGATTGCCAACTGCCGGTCTGCGCGGTACAGCAGGGTGAAGATATCGCGGTAGCGTTGCAGCAGGCGCGGTCCCAGACCGTACAGGCGCACCTCTTTTGCGTGCTCCTCGCGTCCCAGCACGGCCTCCAGGTACAGCTGCATGCGGGTTTCGGGTGAACGCCAGCGGAACAGCCGGAACGCGTCGCCGGAGAATTTGGCCTCAGCAATGAATGCCGGCAGCCCGGCCAGCAGCAGCACCGCGACGGCCCAGGGCGAAAAGCGCCACAGCAGCGTGCCGTAGCTCGCCAGGGAAACGGCGTTCTGAGCCAGACCGAAGGTGCGGATCACCAGGCTCAGGGGCCGGCTCGAAGCCTCGCGCCGTGCCCGGGTCAGCTTGTCGTAGAACTCGGAGTCCTCGAAGTGCGCGAGGTCGAGCGTCAGCGCCTTCTCCAGGATCATGACGTTCACCCGCTGCCCCAGCTGGGCGCGCAGCAGCGACTGGCACAGCGACAGGCCGCGCTGGGTGGCTGCCATGGCTGCCACCAGTGTGCCTTCGAGGGCCACGAGTTGCAGCACCCGGTGCGCATCCCCGCCGTGCATGGCGGCAATCACGGCGTCCACCAGCCGCGAGCCCACCCACGCCACGCCTGCCGGCAGCACGCCCGCGAGCAGGGTCAGCAGGGCGAGCGCCACCGTCAGGGGGCGGTTGGTGGCGATCACCAGCGCGAGCGCGCGGCGGCTGTAACGGAACACGCCGAAAAAGCCCTGCATCGTTGCGCCGGGGCCGGATTCGGCCGTGGCGCCATTGCCGCGCTGAGTGCTGCGTCCGCTCATGCAAAGTCCATGTAAGGTTCCGGTCCCGCATCGTACCGTCATGCAGCCGAAATGGTCCTGCGGTATCGCAGGGTCCGGCATCGGCCGCAGCTGCCGTCGCCCCGAGCAACCTTCATGGATCCTCTGGCATTATGTAGCCATGGTACTGCTGCAACCCCCGCCGATCGCCGACATCCAGCACATCATCCAGCTGGCCGTGGCACCGGTTTTCCTGCTGTCTGCCGTGGGTGTCACCCTGACGCTGTTCACCAACCGCCTGGCGCGCATCGTCGACCGCGCCCGCACCCTGGAAAAGACAGTGGAGGGTCATCCCGACCCCCGGGACGTGCACCGCCAGCTGAAAGTGCTGGCGCGGCGGGCAGGTTTCATCAACACCGCCATCGCCCTGGGCATCATCTCCGGGATCATGGTCACCGGGACCGTGGTGCTGCTGTTCACCAACGCCTTGCTGGCGCTGCACCTGGACGTGCTGATCGCCGTGGTCTTTGCCGCATCCATGCTGGCGCTGGCGGCGGCGCTGCTGCAGTTCCTGCGGGAGGTGCGTTATGCCACCGCCCACCTGCGCATAGGCTGGCGGCACGAAGCCCTCTCCGACTGACCCGAAACGCCTGGCCGGGATTTCTGCTACGCTTCGCGCCCATTTTCTCGGCCTCCGCCCCATCCCCATGAACCGCCCGATCCGCAACATCGCCATCATCGCCCACGTCGACCATGGCAAAACGACGCTGGTGGACTGCCTGCTCAAGCAATCCGGAACCTTTGCCGCGCACGAGAAGATCTCCGAGCGCGTCATGGACTCGAACGACATCGAGAAGGAGCGCGGCATCACCATCCTGGCGAAGAACTGCGCCATCGAGTACGGTGGTACCCGCATCAACATCGTGGACACGCCGGGACATGCCGACTTCGGCGGCGAGGTCGAGCGGGTGCTGTCCATGGTCGATGGCGTGCTGCTGGTGGTGGATGCCGTGGAAGGCCCGATGCCCCAGACACGCTTCGTCACGCGCAAGGCGCTGGGGATGGGCCACAAGGCCATCGTGGTGGTGAACAAGATCGACCGTCCGGGCTCGCGTCCGGGCTGGGTGATCGACCAGACCTTCGAGCTCTTCGACCGCCTGGGTGCCACCGACGAGCAGCTGGACTTTCCGGTGGTGTACGCCTCGGCCCTGCAGGGTTGGGCGAGCCTGGACCACACCGAGAGGGCGCAGGACATGACCGCGCTGTTCGAGGCGGTCCTGCAATACGTGCCGTCGCCACCGAGCGAGCCCGAGGCGCCGCTGCAGCTGCAGATCTCGACCCTCGATTACAACTCGTATGTCGGCCGCATCGGCATCGGCCGCGTGCGCCGCGGCACGGTCAAGGCGGGCCAGCAGGTCGTGCTGCGCCACGGTGATGAAAACCGCGGCGCCGGCAAGATCGGCCAGGTGCTTACGTTCAAGGGCCTGGAACGCCAGTCCGTGCCCGAGGCCATGGCGGGGGACATCGTGGCCGTCACCGGCATCGAGGAGGTCAACATCGGCCTCACCATCTGCGATCCGCTTGCGCCCGAAGGCCTGCCGCCCATCAGCGTGGATGAACCCACGCTGTCGATGAACTTCCAGGTCAACACCTCGCCCCTGGCCGGCCGCGAGGGCAAGTATGTGACCAGCCGCCAGATCCGCGAGCGCCTGCAGCGCGAGCTGCAGAGCAATGTCGCGCTGCGCGTGGAGGACACCGCGGAGCCGGACGTCTTCCGCGTCTCCGGCCGCGGCGAGCTGCACCTCACCATCCTGATCGAGAACATGCGCCGCGAGGGCTATGAACTCGCCGTAGGCAAGCCGCAGGTGCTCAACCGCGTCGTCGATGGCGTGGTCAACGAGCCCTACGAGGCGCTCACCGTGGATATCGATTCCGAGCACCAGGGCTCGGTCATGGAGGCGCTGGGCACCCGCCGCGCCGACCTGACGGACATGGTGGTCGATGCCATGGGTCGCGTGCGCCTGGAATACCGTGTGCCGGCGCGTGGCCTGATCGGCTTTCAGGGCGAGTTCATGACCCTGACCCGCGGCACGGGCCTCATCAGCCATATCTTCGACGGCTTCTCGCCGGTGAAGGGCGACATTCCGGACCGCCACAACGGCGTGCTGATCAGCAACGAGGCGGGTGAGGCGGTGGCCTACTCGCTGTTCAACCTGCAGGAACGTGGCCGGATGTTCGTCAGCCCCGGGGAAAAGCTGTACGAGGGCATGATCATCGGCATCCACAGCCGCGAGAACGATCTGGTGGTGAACCCGGTCAAGACCAAGAAGCTGACCAACGTCCGCGCGGCGGGCAAGGACGACGCCGTCCTGCTGACGCCACCGATCAAGCTGACGCTGGAGTACGCGGTGGAGTTCATCGCCGACGATGAGCTGGTGGAGGTGACGCCGGAGAACATCCGCATCCGCAAGCGGTACCTGTCCGAGAACGAGCGCAAGCGGTACTCGCGCTCGTCCGAAGCGGTGGAGTAGCTGCATCACCCACTGCCTTAAAGGGGACGTGTGCGCCATGGAAGGCGCACTGCCCACCCCATGCACGGCAGCTGCACGCAGCCATCGGCAGCTGCGAGCTGCAGCTACCTCAGCGCAGTTTCAGTAAAGACCAGGACTGTCCGCGCCGGCAGGGTGCGGGTGGCGCCGCCGGCCAGTGTCTCCGCCGCCGGTTCCGCGGTTTCCTGTGCGGTGTCGATCAGGAGCTTCCACGAGCGTCCTGCTGCCGCGGGCGGCAGGACGAAGTCCATCGCGTTGAAGTGGGCGTTGAACAGCAGCGCGAAGCTGTCGTCCGACAGCGGCCGGCCCTGCGCGTCGGTGCGATGCGTGCCCGCGCCGTTCAACCATACCGTCAGGCAGCGTGCGTAGTCACGCCGCCAGTCGCTGACGGTCATCTGCGCGCCCTGGGGGGTGTACCAGGCGACGTCCTTGTGTCCATCGGCGCCGGTGCGGCCGGTGAGAAAGTCCGTGCGGGTGAACACCGGGTGGGCGCGGCGCATCGCGGTCAGCCGTGCGACGAATTCCATGAACACCCGTTCCTGCGGCGGGATGTCCCAGTCCACCCAGGATGTAGTGTTGTCCTGGTTGTAGGCATTGTTGTTGCCGCCCTGGGTGCGGCCGATCTCGTCGCCGGCCAGCAGCATCGGCACGCCCTGCGACAGCAGCAGGGTGGCGATGAGGTTGCGCCGCTGGCGGCGGCGCAACGCGTTGACCTGTGCGTCCTGCGTGGGGCCTTCGACGCCGCAGTTCCAGGAGCGGTTGTTGTCGCTGCCGTCGCGGTTGTACTCGCCGTTGGGCTCGTTGTGCTTGGTGTTGAAACTCACGAGGTCGGCCAGCGTGAAGCCGTCGTGCGCGGTGATGAAGTTGATGCTGGACAGCGGACCGCGGCTGGCCGCGAACAGGTCCGCTGAACCCGTCAAGCGTCCGGCGAACTCCCCCAGCAGGCCGCCGTCGCCCTTCCAGAACGCGCGCAGGCAGTCGCGGTAGCGGTCGTTCCACTCTTTCCACCCCGGGGGGAAGTTTCCGACCTGGTAGCCGCCGGGTCCGATGTCCCAGGGTTCCGCGATCAGCTTCACCCGTGACAGCACCGGGTCCTGGGCGATGGCGCCGAGGAAGGCGCCCTGCGGATCGACACTGTCTGCGCCGCGTGCAAGCGCTGCGGCGAGATCGAAGCGGAAGCCGTCGACGTGCATTTCCAGCACCCAGTACCGCAGCGAGTCCATGACCAGCTGCAGCACGCGCGGGTGCGGCACGTTCAAGGTGTTGCCGGTGCCGGTGAAGTCCTGGTAGCGGCGGGGATCCTGCGGGTCCAGCCGGTAGTAGGAGAGATTGTCGATGCCGCGCAGTGAGAGCGTGGGGCCGTGCTCATTGCCCTCGCCGCTGTGGTTGTAGACCACATCGAGGATGACTTCCAGGTCCGCGGCGTGCAGCGCCTTGACCATGGACTTGAATTCCGCCACCGGGTCGGCACCGGCGGCGGCATAGCGTGGTTCCGGCGCCAGATAGGCCAGGGTGTTGTAGCCCCAGTAGTTGCGCAGGCCCTGCCTGACGAGGTGGTAGTCGTCGACGAAGGCGTGCACGGGCAGCAGTTCCACCGTGGTCACGCCCAGCTGCTTCAGGTGCGCGATGACGGCGGGGTGCGCCAGGCCGGCATAGGTGCCGCGCAGCGCCCGCGGAACCCCGGGGTGTTTGAACGTGAGGCCGCGCACGTGGGTCTCGTAGATGACCGTGTCGTGCCAGGCGATGGCCGGTGGATGATCATCGCCCCAGTCGAAGGCAGGATCGATGACCCGGCAGCGGAATGTGCCCGGGGCGCTGTCACGTGGATTGAAGGACAGGTCAGCGTCGGGCGGCACCTCCTCGGCGTCGGAGCCGGGGTCGTAGCCGAACTGGGTGCCATCCCATTCCAGGCTGCCGGCGAGCGTTTTGCAGTAGGGGTCCAGCAGCAGCTTGCCGGGGTTGAAGCGCAGACCGCGCGCCGGATCGTATGGCCCGGTGCAACGCCAGCCGTACAGCAGCCCGGGCCGGGCCTGCGGCAGGTAGCAGTGCCAGACCTGGTTGGTGCAGGCGCTCAGCGCAATGCGCTGCAGTTCCTGCCTGCCCTGCGGGTCGAAAATACACAGCTCGACCCGGGTGGCGCCGGCGGAGAAGAGCGCGAAGTTCACGCCGCTGCCGTCGAAGGTGGCGCCCAGCGGCGCCGGGAGGCCGGGCCATACGGTGGTGAAGGCTGCTGCGGCTGCCACGACGACTCAGGCCGGCGCCAGGAACAGCACGCCCAGTGGCGGCAGGGTGAGTTCCAGGCAGTGCGGCCGGCCGTGCGCACCGGGTTCCTGCGCCTGCACGCTGCCGTGGTTGCCCTGGCCACTGCCGCCGTACTCGGTGGCGTCGCTGTTCAGGCACTCGCGCCACGTGCCGCCGACCGGCACGCCGAGGCGATAGCCGTGGCGCACCACCGGGGTGAAGTTGCACACCACCAGCACGCTGTGCCCGGCGCCGTCGCGGCGCAGGAAGGCGATCACGCTGGCATCGGCATCGCCGGCCTCCACCCATTCAAAACCGTAGTGGGAGAAGTCCATCCGGTACAGCGCCGGAGTGTCGCGGTAGAAGCGGTTGAGGTCGCGAATCCAGCGCTGGGCGCCCGCATGCAGCGGATACTGCAGCAAGTGCCACTCCAGGCTGCTGTCGTGCTGCCACTCGTGCCTCTGGCCGAACTCTCCACCCATGAACAGCAGCTTCTTGCCGGGGTGGCCCCACATGTAGCCGAACAGCAGCCTGAGGTTGGCGAACTGCTGCCACTCGTCTCCCGGCATCTTGCTGAGCAGCGACCCCTTGCCGTGTACCACCTCGTCATGCCACAGCGGCAGCACGAAGTTCTCGGTGAACGCGTACCAGAGGGAGAAGGTGAGGGTGTCGTGGTGGTGGCGGCGGTGGATGGGGTCATGCTGGAAGTAGCGCAGCGTGTCGTTCATCCAGCCCATGTTCCACTTGAAGCCGAACCCCAGGCCGCCCTCGTACGTGGGCCGCGACACCATGGGCCAGGCGGTGGATTCCTCGGCGATGGTTTGGGCGGCCGGCTGGTCCCGGTACACCGCCTGGTTCAGCTGCCTGAGGAAATCGCGGGCTTCGAGGTTCTCGTTGCCGCCGAAGACGTTGGGAATCCACTGGCCGTGGCGCCGGCCGTAGTCCACGTACAGCATCGAGGCCACCGCATCCACGCGCAGCGCATCGGCGCGGTAGATGTCGAGCCAGAACAGGGCATTGCTGCCCAGGAAGTTGCGCACTTCGGCGCGGCCGTAGTTGAAGATCAGGCTGCCCCACTCCGGGTGGAAGCCCTGGCGCCGATCGGCGTGTTCGTACAGGTGGGTGCCGTCGAAGTACGACAGGCCGTGCTGGTCCGTGGGGAAGTGCGAGGGGACCCAGTCCAGGATGACGCCGATGCCGCGCTGGTGCAGGTGCTCCACCAGGTACATGAAGTCCTGCGGCGTGCCGTAGCGTGAGGTGGCTGCGAAGTAGCCCGTGACCTGGTAGCCCCAGGAGCCGAAGAACGGATGCTCCATGATGGGCATGATCTCGACATGGGTGAAGCCCAGGTCGCACACGTAATCGGCCAGCTGGTGCGCGATCTCGCGGTAGTTCAGCGAGCGGTTGCCGTCCTGCGGCACCCGCCGCCAGGAGCCCAGGTGGACCTCGTAGATGGACCAGGGCGCATCCAGGGCGCAGGCGGCCTTGCGATGGGCCTGCCAGGCCTCGTCATGCCACTCGTACCAGGTATCCCAGACCACCGAGGCGGTGCGCGGGGGCTGCTCGCAGCAAAAGGCGTAAGGATCGCCCTTTTCCACCGCGTAGCCCTCGGCGGTGGAGATGATGAAGTATTTGTATACGGCGCCCCGGCCGATGCCGGGCACGAACAGCTCCCACAGCCCGGACCCGTCCGGGCGCAGTGCCATCGGATGGGCGTCGCGGTTCCAGCCGTTGAAGTCCCCGATCAGGCTGACGGCGGCCGCGTTCGGCGCCCAGACGGTGAAGTGCGCGCCCTCCACGCCGTCCTGTGTCACGAGATGTGAGCCCAGGCGCTCCCAGGCGTGGAACCACGTGCCCTCACGGAAGTGGTAGATGTCCAGTGGCGACAATGCACTCATGCAGTCGATCCTACACTGTTGGATGGCGGTTGTTCCGCCAGCGCCGCACCGCTATTGTTGCAGGCACGGTTTCATCCGCGGCGCATTCTTATGGAACATCCGGTTGCTGGAACGTCCGATGCCGGGCAGAGGCTGCCCGCCGGCACGCTGCTGCCCGTCGTGATCGCGCACCGCGGCGCGAGCGGTTACGTGCCGGAGCACACTCTCGCCGGTTACTTCCTGGCCATCCAGCAGGGCGCGGACTACATCGAGCCTGACCTGGTGAGCACGGCCGATGGCGTGCTGGTGGCGCGGCACGAAAACGAGATCGGCGGCACCACCGACGTGGCGCAGCGGCCGCAGTTCGCGCACCTGAAGACCACCCGGGTGGTGGATGGCGTTGCGGTCACGGGCTGGTTCACCGAGGATTTCACACTGTCGCAGTTGAAGGTCCTGCGGGCCCGCGAGCGCATCCCGGAACTGCGTGCGGCCAATGCACGCTTCGATGGCCAGTTCGAGATCCCCACCCTGGATGAAATCCTCGACATGGTGGCGGGTGTCGAGAAGGTGCGCGCGCACGCGGCGCGGCTGCGGCATGAACCGCCGCCGCGCCGCATTGGCGTCTACCCGGAGACGAAGCACCCCAGCTACTTTGCGCAGGCCGGCCTCGCCCTGGAGGCGCCGTTGCTGGAAGTCCTGCGGCGGCATGGTTACGAGGGCGAGGACGCGCCGGTCTTCATCCAGTCCTTCGAGGCCGGCAACCTCAAGGCGTTGCGCACCCGGACCGACATGCCGCTGGTGCAGCTGATCGCCGCGCAAGGCGCGCCCTGGGATTTCAAGGCCGCGGGCGATCCGCGCAACTACGCCGGCATGGTCACCCGTCGCGGCCTGGCGCAGATCGCCACCTACGCGGATGCGATCGGCGTGGACAAGACACTCGTGATACCGCGCACCGAGCAGCAGGAGCTGGCTTCGCCCACCGGCCTCGTGGCCGATGCCCACGAGGCCGGCCTGCTGGTGCATGCCTGGACCTTCCGCGCCGAAAATCACTTCCTGCCCGCAGGCATGAGGCAGGGGCAGGACCCCGCGGCCTGCGGTGACCTGGGGGCCGAGCTGGAGTGTT
>DAIDKA010000262.1 GCA_027451085.1 Gammaproteobacteria bacterium | reverse complement strand
ACCTCGGCCACGACGCCGGCGGCGGTGGAAGGCACATCCATGGAGGCCTTGTCGGTCTCCAGGGTGACCAGCGGGGTGTCCACTTCGATGGTGTCGCCAGCCTTGACCAGGACATCCACCACCGGCACGGCATCGAAATTGCCGATGTCCGGAACTGTGACTTCGACCAGGCTCATTTCGGCACCGCCTCGACCAGGCCGCGCGGGTCGGCCAGCAGCTGTGCCAGGCGCGTCGTAAAGCGTGCACCCAGGGCGCCATCGATGACGCGGTGATCATAGGACAGCGACAGCGGCAGGATCAGGCGTGGCACGAAGGTTCCGTCCTTGTATACCGGCTTCATGGAAGAGCGCGACACGCCCAGGATCGCAACTTCCGGGGCGTTGATGATGGGCGTGAACGCCGTGCCGCCGATGCCACCCAGGCTGGAGATGGTGAACGAACCACCCTGCATCTGGGCCGCACCCAGTTTGCCGGCGCGGGCCTTCTCCGCCAGCTCCGACACCTCCCGCGCGGTCTCGTAGATATCCTTGGCGTCAGCATCGCGCAGCACAGGCACCACCAGGCCATTGGGGGTATCCGCCGCAAAGCCCATGTGCACGTACTTCTTCAGGATCAGGTTCTCACCGGAAGCGTCCAGCGAACTGTTGAAGGTGGGGAACTCTGCCAGCACCTTCGCCACCGCGCGGATGATGAAGGCCAGCGGCGTGAGCTTGATGCCCTTCTCGGCCGCGACGGACTTCAGGCGGTTGCGGGTCTCTTCCAGCTCCGTGATGTCGGCTTCGTCGAACTGCGTGACATGCGGCAGGTTGACCCAGCTGGCATGCAGGCGCGCACCGGAGATTTTCTGGATGCGCGACAGTGGCTTGAACTCTGTGGCGCCGAACTGTGCGAAGTCCACCACCGGCACGGCCGGCAGGCCCTTGCCGGAAACGGCGCCACCGGCGGACAGGGCCTTCTTCACGAAGCCCTTCACGTCCTCGTCCGTGATGCGGCCCTTGATGCCCGTGCCGTTGACCTTCGACAGGTCCACGCCCAGTTCGCGGGCGAACTTGCGGATGGAGGGGCTGGCATGGGCCTTGGAAAAGCCCGCCTCGTTGACCGGTGCCAGCGCCGCACCCGCGGGCGCGGCGACTGCCGGAGCCGGTGCAGACGCTGCGGCTGGAGCGGCCGCCGCTGGCGCAGGGGCTGCAGGCGCCGGAGCCGGTGCGGGCGCGGCGGCGGGCGCAGGTGCGGACGCCTGCGTCGCGGCAGCGCCTGCCGCCGCAAGCTTCGCAATCACCGTGCCCTGGCTCACTTTGTCGCCTTTCTTCACCAGCAGCTCGGAGATGACGCCGGCAGCAGTGGAAGGCACATCCATGGAAGCCTTGTCGGTCTCCAGGGTGACCAGCGGAGTATCGACTTCTACGGAGTCGCCGGCCTTGACCAGCACATCCACCACCGGCACGGCGTCGAAGTTGCCGATGTCGGGAACCGCAATCTCGATCGTGCTCATCGTCTTATATCTGGTCCGGTTTGAAACAGTTGATCAGGTGTACGACGGATCGGCCTTGGCCGGATCGATTTTCAGATCCTTGATCGCCTTGCCTACCGTGGCGCGGTCAATCTTGCCCTCATCGGCCAGCGCCTTGAGTGCCGCCAGCACGATGAATTTGCGATCGACCTCGAAATGCTCGCGCAGCGCCATGCGGCCATCGGAACGACCGTAGCCGTCCGTGCCCAGCGTGATGTACGGCGCATCCACCCACTGGCGGATCTGATCAGGAATCGCGCGCATGTAGTCGGTGGACGCGATGACCGGACCCTCGACGCCCTTCAGCACCTGGCGCACATATGGCACGCGGGGCTGCTCCGTCGGGTTCAGCAGGTTCCAGCGCTCGCAGGCGATCGCCTCGCGTCGCAGCTCGTTGAAGCTGGTGCACGAGTAGACATCGGCAGGCACGCCGTAGTCCTTCTCCAGCGTCGCGGCGGCCGCCTGCGCCTCGCGCAGGATCGTGCCGGAGCCGAACAGCGTGGCGCGGACCTTGCCCTTGCCGCCGCTCGACAGCTTGTACATGCCCTTGAGGATGCCTTCTTCGGCGCCCGTGGGCAGCGGCGGCTGCACGTAGTTCTCGTTCATCGAGGTGATGTAGTAGAACACGCGCTGCTGCTCGACGAACATGCGCTTCAGTCCGTCGTGGATGATGACCGCCATCTCGTAGGCGAAAGTGGGGTCGTAGCTGATGCAGTTGGGGATGGTGCTGACATGCATCAGGCTGTGGCCGTCCTGGTGCTGCAGCCCCTCGCCCGCAAGCGTGGTGCGGCCGGCGGTGGCGCCGATCAGGAAGCCCCGCGCCTGTATGTCGCCGGCGGCCCAGAGGAAGTCGCCCACACGCTGGGGGCCGAACATCGAGTAGTAGATGTAGAACGGCACCATGTTGATGCCGTGGTTGGCATAGGCTGTGCCGGCGGCGATCCACGAGCAGGTGGCGCCGGACTCGTTGATGCCCTCTTCCAGCATCTGACCCTTCTTGTCCTCCTTGTAGGACATCAGGGTCTCGGCGTCCTGCGGCGTGTACAGCTGGCCCACCGCGGAGTAGATGCCGATCTGGCGGAACAGTCCCTCCATGCCGAAGGTGCGGGCCTCGTCCGGCACGATCGGGACGATGTTCTTGCCTATGGTTTTGTCCTTCAGCAGCGTCGTGAGGATGCGCACGAAGGCCATGGTGGTGGAAATCTCACGCTCGCCGGTGCCTTCGAGGATGGCGCTGAACGCGGAAAGTTCCGGGATCGCCAGCGGCGGCGCCTTGTTGGTGCGCTCCGGCAGGTACCCGCCCAGGCTCTTGCGCTTGCCGTGCAGGTACTTCAGCTCCTCCGAGTCTTCGGCGAGCTTCAGGAAGGGCAGCTTGGCGAGGTCCTCATCCGACACAGGAATCGCAAAACGGTCGCGGAAGGCTTTCAGGCCCTCGACGTCCAGCTTTTTCTGCTGATGCGCCGCCATCTGGGCCTCGCCAGCCTTGCCCAGGCCGAAACCCTTGACGGTCTTGGCCAGGATGACGGTGGGCTGACCCTTGTGCTCGCTGGCCGCGCGGTAGGCCGCGTGCACCTTGAGCGCATCATGGCCACCGCGCTTGAGGTTGAAGATGTCCTCGTCGGTGAAGTTGGCGACCATTTCCTTCAGTTCAGGGTGCTTACCGAAGAAATGCTCGCGGGTGTATGCGCCATCCTTGGCCTTGTAGTTCTGGTACTCGCCGTCCACGGTTTCTTCCATGACCCGGCGCAGTACGCCATTCTGGTCGCGCGCCAGCAGCGGATCCCAGCGCGAACCCCACAGCACCTTGATCACGTTCCAGCCGGCGCCGAGGTAGGCCGCCTCCAGTTCCTGGATGATCTTGCCGTTGCCGCGCACCGGACCATCCAGGCGCTGCAGATTGCAGTTGATGACGAACACCAGGTTGTCCAGGCCCTCACGCACCGGCATGGTGAGCGCGCCCATGGACTCGGGTTCGTCCGTCTCGCCATCGCCCAGGAACGCCCACACCTTGCGGTCGCTCGGCACCGCAAGACCGCGGTGCTCCATGTAGCGCAGGAAGCGCGCCTGGTAGATGGCCATCATCGGCCCCAGACCCATGGAGACCGTGGGGAACTGCCAGAAATCCGGCATCAGCCACGGATGGGGGTAGGAAGACAGGCCACCACCACCGCATTCCTGGCGGAACAGGCCCAGGTCCTGCTCCGACAGCCGCCCTTCCAGGAAGGCGCGGGCGTAGATGCCCGGCGAGGAATGGCCCTGGAAGAACACCATGTCACCGCCCTGGGCCTCGGTGGCACCGCGCCAGAAGTGGTTGAAGCCCACCTCGTAAAGCGTGGCCGAGGAGGCGTAGCTGGCCAGGTGACCGCCGTACTCCGATGACTTCTTGTTCGCCTTCAGCACCATGGTCAGCGCGTTCCA
>DAIDKA010000261.1 GCA_027451085.1 Gammaproteobacteria bacterium | reverse complement strand
CGGGCTGCCGCAGGTGCAGGTGGGAACCCGGGGGCTGTTCTGGGGTCCCGGGCTGCCGGTGGAGGAGGTCGCGGCCCATGCGGGCACGATTTCCTACGAGATGCTGTGCGGCGTGCGCCAGCGCGTGCCGCACGAGCCTATTTGAAGCGCTGGACCCGGGCATCCATGCCCGGCCCTGCCACCTGCGGCGGCGGGGCACATCCCGTGCCTCTGGCTCAGCCCTCGAAGAATCCCATCTTCACGCCGGCGAGCTGGATGATGTCGTTGTTGCTCAGCCGGGCGGCCTGCATCCCGATGCGTGTGCCGTTCAGCAGCGGGGTTTCGCCGCTGGGGCCGCCATCCACGTGGACGATGAAGTAGCCATCCTGGCGGCGGGTGATGGCGGCGACCTGCACGCCCGCCCGCCCCAGGGTGGTGAGCGCTTTGCTTAATTCGAGCTCGCGTCCGGCAAAGGCGCCGGAGAGCACCTGCAGTTTCGCCTTGCGCAGCTGCTGGCCGTTGGTCATGGCCCGGTGCACGCCGCTGACGGAGGCGTCGACCGCCGAGGCATTGGCTTCGCGGACCTGGCGGATTTTCTCCACCGGCCGCTGCGAGGGCAGGATCACCAGGGTCTTCTCAAACTCATCCTGGGCCTCATCGTCCTCGGCAAAACGCAGCTGGTGATGGCCGACGGTGATGACGTCGCCGTGCTGCAGCGCGTGTTTCTTGATGAGCTTGCCGTTGACGTAGGTGCCGTTGGTGCTGTTGAGGTCCTCAAGGAACGAGTCGTTGAGGATGTTGATGATCAGGGAGTGGTGTCCGCTGACGGCGCCGTTGTCGATGCGGATGTCGTTGTCAGGGAGCCGGCCGATGGTGTACCGCTCCTTGTTCATGTTGTACTCGGCCATTACCTGGCTGTCCAGGCTGAGAATCAACCGCGCCATGTCCGCTCCGTCCCTTTGAGTCCGGCAAGCTTGAGGATGCGCCCGAACAGACCCCGGCTGGCGGGGAATGCCTCCACCACGTGCGCCATGATCACCGAAATGTTGTCCCGGCCGCCATTGTCGTTGCTTAACTGGATCAATTGTTTAGCGACGGTCTCGAGATTAGCACCAAAGGTGCTTATGGTTAAATGAATGTCGTCGTTCTCAACCATGTCCGAGAGCCCGTCGGAGCACAGGACGTAGTAGTCGCCCTTTTCGGTGGGAACCTCCTGCAGTTCCACCTCGACGTTGGGCTCCACGCCCAAGGCCCGGGTGACGTAGTTCTTGTTGGCGGCGCGCGCGGCCTCCTGGGGGGAGTAAAAGCCTCGATCCACGAGTTCCTGCAGCAGGGAGTGGTCCAGGGTCACCTGCTCGAAGCGCTCGCCCCGCAGGCGGTACATGCGCGAGTCGCCCACATGCGCCACCGTGATCCGGTTGTCGTACACCAGGGCGGCCACGACGGTGGTGCCCATGCCCTCGCACTGCGCCTGGGTGTGGGCGGTCTGGTAGATGATCTTGTTGGCGCGCTGGATGGCGTCGCGCAGGATGATGGCGGGGCGGGACAAGCCGCTGCCTGGGTCGCCGACTGCCAGGTCCTGGTGTTCCACGGCCTCGCGCACGAGGTTGACGATGGTCTTGACGGCGATGCCGCTGGCGACCTCCCCGGCGTTGTAGCCGCCCATGCCATCGGCCAGCACCATCAGCCCGATGTCCGGATCAAAGGCGATGGTGTCCTCGTTGTGTTCGCGGACCTTGCCGGTGTCTGTCTGGCCCACGAAGCGCAGCTTGCCGCGCAGGTTCATTCCCATGCAGCACCGGGGCGTCGCCTGCGCGACGTCAAAAATCGCTCCCGGCGATTTTTTGAAACTGTGATGGCCGTCACACTTGGGTCCTGTAGCATCTGCTGATCGCTGGCATCAGCGTTCCTTAAAAGCGCCCATAAGCTAGCACCAAGCTCCGGTCCCTGCATGAAGTCATCTCCCGTTTTTGTTTGTTCTGCGTGCGCCGTCCAGGTCCCCAAGTGGGCCGGCCAGTGCCCGCAATGCGGCGAGTGGAACACCCTGGGCGCACGTGAGGGTGGTGCGGCGCGTTCCGGGGCCACCGGCGCCCGGCCGCAACCGCTCAAGCCGCAGTCCGGGGAGACACGATTCGGGTCCGGCCTGTCGGAGCTGGACCGGGTGCTGGGTGGAGGCATCGTGCCGGGTGCGGTCATCCTGCTGGGCGGTGAGCCGGGCATCGGCAAATCCACCCTGCTGTTGCAGGTGGCGGCGAGGGTGGGCGCGCAACTGCCGGTGCTGTACGCGAGCGGCGAGGAGTCGATAGAGCAGATCACTTCGCGGGCCCGGCGCCTGGGCGTCACGGGCTCCAGCCTGCGACTGGTGGCAGAGACAGATCTCGACGCGGTGCTGGAACATGCTGCGGCGCATGGTGTCCGGTTGCTCGTGGTGGATTCAATACAGACCACTGCATTGGGGGATGTCGCCGCGAGTGCGGGCGCCATGTCCCAGTTGCGTGAGTGTACCGCGCGTCTGGTGCGCTTTGGCAAGACCACGGGCACGGCCGTGGTGATCGTCGGGCACGTGACCAAGGAGGGCGCCATCGCGGGTCCCCGGGTGCTGGAGCATCTGGTGGACACCGTGTTGTACTTCGAGAGCGAGACCAGCAGCCGCTACCGCATCGTGCGCACGGTGAAGAACCGCTTCGGCGCGGCGCATGAGCTGGGTTTCTTTGCGATGACCGGCGCGGGGCTCGCGGAGGTGAAGAACCCGTCGGCGATCTTCCTCGCGCGGGCGCCCGAACCTGCCGCCGGCAGTGTCGTCACCGTCACCCGTGACGGCGGCCGGCCGCTGCTGATCGAGCTGCAGGCGCTGGTGGATCGGATGCGGTTCGGGGCGCCGCGGCGCATCGCCCAGGGCCTGGATTCCAATCGCGTCGCAATGTTGCTGGCGGTGCTCAACCGCCACGCCGGCGTGTCGCTGCAGGAGCACGATGTGTTCGTGAACGCGGTCGGCGGCATGCAGATCACCGAGACGGCGTGGGACCTGCCGGTGGTGCTGGCCCTGGCTTCGAGCCTCCTCGACAAGCCGCTGCCCACGAGGCTGGTGGTGTTCGGTGAGATCGGCCTCACCGGCGAGGTACGCCCGGTGCCCTACGGGGAGGAGCGCTTGCGCGAGGCGCGCGCGCAGGGATTCGAGACCGCCATCATCCCCAAGGACAATTCGCCCAGGCAGGCGCCTGATGGACTGAAGGTGGTGCCGGTCAGCCGGGTGGATGCCGCGCTCGCCGCGGTCTTTGAGCAGGTGCCGCGAGGCCTTTAGGCATCAGCCGCTGCGATCGAACGGTTCCATTGCCGCTGCGCTCGTTGTTGCGGGCGGTGGCGTACCTGTCTGCGCGCGCACGGTGCGGATGGCGTTGTCCGCGGTCTGCAGCACCTCGAACAGGTAGTCGCCCAGTTTCACCGTGGTGCCGGGTTGCGGGATGGTTTCCAGCCGTTCCAGCAGCAGGCCGTTCAAGGTCTTGGGGCCGTCGGTGGGCAGGTGCCACTGCAGCGCCCGGTTCAGGGCCCGCAGTGTGGCGCTGGCATTGATGATGTACACCCCGGGCTTTTCCACGTGCACGTCCTTGTGGGCGACCGCGACCAGGTCGGTGGTGAATTCGCCGACGATTTCCTCCAGGATGTCCTCGAGGGTGACCAGGCCGTCGATGTCCCCGTACTCGTTCACCACGAAGCCCATGCGCAGGCGGTTGCGCTGGAACTGGGTCAGCTGCACGGCCAGGGAGGTGTTCTCGGGCACGAAGTACGGTTCGCGCGTGCGGGCGAGTTCGATGAGCTTCTCGCGGTTGAGTTCACCGCGGGCGAGTTCGCGCACGATGCGTTTCATGTGCAGCACGCCCACCAGACTGTCGAGTTCTCCGTCGTACACCGGCAGCAGCGTGTGCAGGGCCTGTTCCAGCCGGTCGAGGATGTCCTCCCAGCTCTGGGACAGGTCGATGCCGCAGATCTCCTGGCGCGGCA
>DAIDKA010000260.1 GCA_027451085.1 Gammaproteobacteria bacterium | reverse complement strand
CGCCGCCGGCCTCGCCGCGCAGTTGCATGCGGCGCGCAATGCCCCTGAACGACGCCAGAGCCTCGATGGCGACACCCGTCGGCACCCCGGCATGCCGAGCGGCTGCGATCGCCGCCAGAGCGTTCTCGACGTTGTGCGCGCCCATGAGGTCCCAATGCACGACACCCTGGGGCTTGCCGGATTCGAGCACCTCGAAGCTGGAAAAGTCCTCGACGCCCGGCGGCGCCCGCACCGACCACTGCGCCCCGGCGCAGTGCGCCGAAAATCCCTCCAGCGGCGTCCAGCAGCCCATCTTCAGGGTTTCATCGAGGCGCGCATCGCCGGCGTTCCAGATGATGCGGCCATTGCCGCCGGGCACCATGCGCACCAGGTGGTGGAACTGGCGCTGGATCGAGGTCACGTCCGGATAGATGTCGGCGTGGTCGTATTCCAGGTTGTTCAGGATCACGGTGCGCGGCCGGTAGTGCACGAACTTGGCGCGCTTGTCGAAGAACGCCGTGTCGTACTCGTCGGCCTCGATCACGAAGAACGGCGCCTTGCCCAGGCGCGCGCTGGTGTCGAAATTGGCCGGCACCCCGCCGATCAGGAAGCCCGGCGACAGCCGGGCATGCTCCAGTATCCACGTCAGCAGCGAAGTCGTCGTGGTCTTGCCGTGGGTGCCCGCGACTGCCAGCACCCAGCGGTCCTTGAGCACCTCGCGCGCCAGCCATTCCGGACCGGAGGTATAGGGGATGCTGCCATCCAGCAGCGCCTCAACCACCGGCACGCCGCGCTTCATCACATTGCCCACCACCACCACGTCGGGCCGGACTTCGCCCAGCTGCCCGGGGTCATACCCCTCGATGAGGTCGATGCCCAGCGCACGCAGCTGCGTGCTCATGGGTGGATAGACGTTGCTGTCGGAACCGGTGACCTCGTGGCCTGCAGCGCGGGCGATGGCTGCGATCCCGCCCATGAACGTGCCACAGATTCCCAGGATGTGAACGCGCATGTGATCCTTATCTGGTCTGTTGCAGGTAACATTATCAGAGTACCTGCCTGCTCACGTCGACGATGATATTCACAACTCAAGCGCAGATCAGCACCCTTGCAGCACGCCTGACGCAGGCGCAGGCGGTGGCCCTTGACACCGAGTTCCTGCGCGAACGCACCTACCGCGCCGAGCTGTGCCTGCTGCAGCTTGCCTGCGGCGATGCCCCTGTGTGCGTGGACCCGCTT
The DNA here is from genome assembly GCA_027451085.1 of Gammaproteobacteria bacterium. Lineage (GTDB taxonomy): Bacteria > Pseudomonadota > Gammaproteobacteria > Steroidobacterales > Steroidobacteraceae > DAIDKA01. Next base: position 2,650 of record DAIDKA010000260.1, on the reverse strand, counting down.
GCCGGGCTGGACCTGGCGCCGCTTGCCGCTGCGCTGTCCGCGGACAGGCCGGTGAAAGTCATGCACGCCTGCCGCCAGGACATCGAGGTGCTGCTGCCGGCGCTGGGAATGATCCGGCCGGTGTTCGACACCCAGGTTGCCGCCGGACTGTGCGGCCTGCCGGCACAGATCGGCTATGCCGAACTGGTGCGGCGGGTGCTGGGGGTGGAGCTTGCGAAGGGCCAGACGCGCACCGACTGGTCACGTCGCCCGCTGTCGGCAGAACAGTTGGAGTACGCCCTCGATGACGTCCGCTACCTGCTGCCGGTGCGGGACCACCTGCTGGGTGAACTCGACCGCCTCGGCCGCAGCTCGTGGCTGGCCGAGGAATTCTCGGGCCTTGACGATCCCTCGGCCTATGTCGTGGACCCGGAGCATGCCTGGCTGAGAATCAGGTCACTGAAGGGCCTGGATGAGGACCGCGCACGGCTGGCGCAGTCCGTGGCAGCCTGGCGCGAGCGCCGCGCCGCGGAGCGCAACCGGCCGCGTGGCTGGATCCTGGACGATGCCCTCATGCGGGAAGTCGTGGTGCGGGCACCGCGCACCCTGGAGGCCCTTGCGGCCCTGCCACAGATGCAGCCAGGCTTCATCAAGCACAGCGGCCAGGAGATCCTGCAGCTGATCCTGGACGCCCGGCTGCCCGAGGCGCTGCCCCGGCTGAACACCCGTCCCCAGCCCGACCCGGTCAAGGCCGCCCTGGTGAAAAAGCTGGGGGCCGTGAACCAGGCAGTGGCCGCGGAACTGGTGCTGTCGGCCGAGATTCTCGCCACCCGCAAGGACCTTGAACAGCTGGCCGAGGGCCGGCAGGACATTCCGGTGCTGCGCGGCTGGCGACGCGCAATCATCGGCGACAGGCTGCTCGCGGCGCTATGATCGCGCCAGGCTCGCATCAGCGTTCATAAGGACATGAGCGATCACATCTGGGACAAGGGCGAGGACATCGACCGCCACATCACCCTCGACCGGCAGCTGGCCGAGGAACGCGCCCTGCGGGCCGAAGCTGACCGCATCAGCGGCCTGAAGGACGAGTTTCTCGCCACCCTGGGCCACGAGCTGCAGTCCCCGCTGCACGCCATCCTGGGCTGGACCCGGCTGCTGCAGTCCGGGCGCCTGTCCCCGGAGGACGTCAGGCGCGGCGGCCAGACCATCGACCGCAACGTCCGCGCCCTGGCCCTCATGGTCGATGACCTCATCGACATGAGCGGCCTGATCAACGGCCGTGTACGCCTGGATCCGGAGGAAACCGACCTCGCGCAGATCACTGAAGCCGCGCTGGAGAACATCCAGACCGCCGCGGAGGCCAAGGGGGTGCAGCTGATGAAGCAGCTGCCTGCCCAGGCCTGCCTGGTGTTCGGGGATCGCCAGCGCCTGCAGCAGGTGGTCGCCAACCTGCTCGGCAACGCCATCAAGTTCACACCGCGCGGCGGCAGCATCAGCACGACACTGGAACGGGTCAACGGCCACTGGGAAATCCGTGTCTCCGACACCGGCTCCGGACTCTCGTCCCGTGCGCTCTCGATGGTATTCGACCGCTTCCGGCTGGCCGAGAACGCGGTCAAGCGCAATACCGCGGGACTCGGACTGGGACTGGTGATCGCCAAGCAGGTGGTGGAACTGCACGGCGGACGGATATGGGCCAGCAGCGAAGGCGAGGGACGAGGCTCGACGTTCAGCGTGCAACTGCCGCGGCTCGCGCCTCATGAGCCGGCAACGGTCGTCGCCGCACTGGCCCCTGCGGATCTGCGCGGCCTGCGTGTACTGCTGGTGGATAACGACCGCGAGGCGCTCGAGCACGTGCGCCAGGTGCTCAGCGGCGCACGCGCCCTGGTGGCCACGGCGCCCAGTGCAGCCGCTGCGCTGGACGCGATGACCTCGTTCCGGGCCGACGTGCTGGTGGCTGAACTGGCACTGCCACAGCGCGACGGCTACGACCTCATCCGCACCATCCGCACGCGGCTCGGGCCCTCGGAGCTGCCCGCCGTGGCGCTGACCGATTTCGGCCGGCCACAGGACGCCGTGCGCGCGCACGACGCCGGCTACCAGATGCATCTGGCGAAGCCTGCCGACCCGGAGGAACTGATCCGGGTCGTGGCACAACTCGGGGGCAGGAACTGACCGCAGGCTGGCTCAGCGGTGCTTGCGCGCCCGCTGCTTCGCCTTGGGTTTCCTCGTGGATTTCCTGGCAGGCTTGCGGCGGGCCCGCGTCAGAGCCGCCTTTTTAGCCGGCTTGGGAACAGCCTTGACCACCCGCGTCTTCTTCTTCACCGCTGGCCGTCTGGCCCGGGCAACAACCTTCTTTTTCGCCTTGCTCCTGGCTTTGAGCCCGGTCTCGCCGGCCGGCTTCGCAGCCTTCTTCGGCGCCTTCTTTTTGGGCTTGCTGGCGGACTTCGGCTTTTTGGGCTTGCTGGCGGACTTCGGCGCGGGCTTGCGCGCCGCGGCAGGCTTGCGGGCCGGCGCTTTCGCGCGAGCCTTGGATTGCACAACCGGGGCCGCCAGCACCGCTTCCAGCCGCTCTGTCACCGCTTCCGGCTCGCCCATGGCGTCGATCCGGCGCAGCAGGCCCTTGCCGGCATAGAAGTCGGCAAGCGGCCGGGTCTTCTCATCATAGACC
>DAIDKA010000259.1 GCA_027451085.1 Gammaproteobacteria bacterium | reverse complement strand
TTCGAGGACGCCCGCGACACCGTGACCATGGGCGTCGAACGGCGCACACATGTCATGAGCGAGGAGGAACGCCGCCTCACCGCCTACCGCGAAAGCGGCCGGGCGATCGTTGCACTGCTGGCGCAGGCCTCCGATCCGTTGCACAAGGCGACCATCATCACCCGCGGACGCACCACCGGCATGGTGAAACAGCTGCCGCAGACGGACCAGCAGGCGCTGACCCTGGAGCAGATGAACGCAAGGCTTGCGGTGCTGATGGCAGGCCGCGCCGCGGAGGAACTGGTGTTCGGCCGCAACCACATCACCTCCGGCACCGCCCAGGACATCGATCAGGCGACGCGCCTGGCGCGCAACATGGTCACGCGCTGGGGCCTGTCACAGACCCTGGGCCCGGTGGCCTACGGTGAGGACCAGGAGGAGGTTTTCCTGGGCCACTCAATCGCCCGACAGCAGACGGTGCCGCCGCAAACCGCGCAGGTCATTGCCGCGGAAGTGCGCCGGCTTGTCGAGGGGGCGCTGGCGGTCGCACACGAACTGCTGGCCACGCACCGCGCACAACTGGATGATGTCGCACGCGCGCTGCTGGAGCGCGAAACCCTCACTGGAGAGGAAATCCGTGCGCTGCTGCAGAGGGTCCCGGACCGGGACGCGCCCCGGCCCTGAGCGGTGCTCAGTTCGATCCCGTCTCGTCGAACAGCAGCAGCCGGCCGGCGTTGCCCAGCCCGAGGAAGGTGCTCACGTTGTGCAGCAGCGCGGCGATGATGGGCGCTTCGACACCCAGCCACCCCGCGCCCGCAAGGCCGGTCAGCACGAAGGTGAAGCCCAGGCCGATGGCCACGTTCACGTAGATGGTGCGCCGGCAGCGGCGGCTCAGGCGGATGCACGTGCCCAGCCGGCGCAGATCATTGGTCATCAGCGCCAGGTCCGCGGAGGCCATGGCAACATCGGCGCCCTGCGCACCCATGGCAACACCCACCGCGCCAGCACGCAGTGCCAGGGAGTCATTGATGCCGTCGCCGACCACCATGGGCCGGTAGCCGGCCTTGATCTCCTGCATGACCCTGGCCATCTTCTGCTCGGGGAGCATTTCCGCGTTGACGATGCTGATGCCGACTTCCGCCGCGACCTCGCGCGCGACCGCGGTCCGGTCGCCCGTGAGCAGCACGATCCGCTCCACACCAAGGGCCTTCAGGTCTGAGATGGCGGGCGCTGCGCTCGGCCGCAGCCCATCCCTGAACAGCAGCCAGCCCAGGAACCGCCCGCCCAGGCTCACCCCCGCGATCGGCCCGTTGTGATCCGGCGCCACCGGCACGGGAACTCCGACACGCTCGAACAGATCCGCGCGCCCCAGTGCAGCCTTCTGTCCCTCGAACTCGCCGATCACACCGAAGCCACCGCGTTCACGCGCATCCAGGACGACAGCCTGTTCAGCCCTGGGCACCGCGGCGGCGCAGGCGCGGCTCAACGGATGGTTGCTGGCCGCACCCAGCCCGGCAGCCAGCCGTCGCAAGAACACCGGATCGGCTTCCGGCATGGCCTGTACGTCCGTCAGGCGCAGGTCACCGGTGGTGATGGTGCCGGTCTTGTCCAGGATCACCGCCGTGACATCAGCCAGGTGCTCAAGGAAGGCCGAGCCCTTGATCAGGATGCCATGGCGGGCGGCTACGGCGATCGCTGCCACCGAAGTCGCGGGTGCCGCCAGCACCAGCGCACAGGGACAGGACGCCACCAGCACGGCAAGCATCGCCGGGACATTGCCGGCAAGCAGCCATACACCGGCGGCGACCAGCAGCACCAGGGCCATGTACTGCCCCGCGTACTTGTCCAGCAGCCGGGTCACCGGCGGCTTGGCGTTCTCCGCCTCGCGCATGAGCGTGATGATGCGGCCCAGGGTCGTGCTCTCCCCCACCCGCGTCAGCTCGACTTCCAGCATGCCGTCGATGTTCATGGCGCCGGCAAGCGCCGCATCCCCCTCGTGCACTTCCACGGGCACGGATTCACCGGTAAGGGAGGCCAGGTCGAGGCTTGCGCGGCCGCGGCGGACGATGCCGTCGGCAGGTATGCGATCACCGGCGCGCAGTTCGATGATGTCGCCGGCCCGCAGGCTCGCTGTCGGGGCGATTTCAAAGCCACCATCGGGCCGCAGCCGGCGGCAGTCCGCGGCCGTCAGGCGCGTGAGCGCCTTGATGGCCTCCTGCGAGCCCAGCATGCTGCGCTCCTCGAGGATGTGCCCGACGGTCATGATGATGGGCAGGAAGGCGGCGGTCATGAGATCGCCCGTGGCCCAGGCGGCAATCAGGGCCAGCGCGACCAGGCGGTCGGTGATGCCGTGCAGGCTGGGATGGCGCAGGCTGGCCCAGGCCTCGGAGAACACGGGAATGGCCACCAGCGCCGCCGCAAGCCCCGCGACCAGTTCGGCGAGCGCCCGCTCGGCCGGCAGGAACAGCCGCATGCCGCCGGCGACCAGCAGCAGGCACAGCGCCACCAGCGCCAGGGTCAGCCGCAGGGCCAGAATGGTCCGCTCGGCCCGGCTCAACAGCGAAGACGGCCCGCCGGGCTCGGGGTTTGCGGCCGGCGCAGCGGCCGGGTCCATCGGGATACTGTCGGTTGCGGCGTTCATCTGCTCGGGGTGACTGCGGGTTTTCCTGGCAGCACAAAGCGTACTCCGCTCTGCGCATCGATCACAGTTCCGGAACCGATGCGTCCCATGATGGAACCCACACCGGTGCGATATTCGCGCAGCAGTATGCTGTTGCGGGTATCGGGAGTCTCCTCATGCTCCAGTGCCATGATGCGTGCCGTGTCAACGCTCGCGCTGCTCAGCAGTTCCTGCGCGGTGGCCTGGGCCGAGGCCAGCATCCGGTCGCGGTCACGGTCCGCCTGCTGGCGCCGGCGCTCGGCGTCGGTGCGCGCCACGGCCACGCCCCGGTCGGCCGCCTGCGTCGCGGTCAGCACGGCATCGAAAGCCACCTTGGCCTGTGGCGGCAGCCACGCGGTCATGTCGATGCGTTCAACCCGCACGCCCAGCGGCGTCCCGGCCTGCGCCAGCTGCTGCAAGCGCGCATTGACCAGCTCGAGCAACGCGCCCCGCACCTCGCCACGCAACGCGCTCGCGCTCGCGCTCTGGGAGGTATCCGTGGGGTTCAGCGCCACCGTCAGGAAGTCATTCAGCGGCCTGCCAGCGGTCAGCCGGACCGTTGCCGCGCGGAACAGCCGGTCCAGGGCCGGCGCCACGTGGACCTGCGATAGCGTGTAGGCCACCGGATCGGTGATCCGGTAGATGAGTGTGGCGTTCAACAGCACGATATTACCGTCGCCCGTCAGGTACGGCACGACATCGCTGGGCAATGCACCGGACTCGCCGGTCGCGGCAACCAGCGCGCCGGCAGCGGCGCTCTGTGCGGGCAAGACACTGACTTCCTGGCTCAATTGCCGGTCCGGACCCGGCAGCAGCAGCACCTGCTCCACGGGCCGGGGCCAGGCAAGCAGCAAGCCCGCCTGCTGCGTGCGCACGATGCGGCCGAAGCGCAGTACCACCGCCTGGCTGTCGGGCGCGATCTGCCGCACATTGCTGCCCAGCCACAGCAGCGCGATCACACCCATGGCGATGTAGACGGCGCGGAAGCCGATGGCGACCGACTGCGAAATCGGCCCCGGCGGCGGTGGCGGTGGCGGCCCGGAAGGCCGCAGCTGCGCTTCGAGCTCATGATCATGATCATGCTCGTGCCCGTGCTCGTGCTCGTGCCCGTGTTCCGAAAGCGCACTCATTTGCCGTGCTTCGAGACCTGTGTATCCGCCGGCAGCTTGCCCGCGCCGGCCACCGGGCCATCGACCAGCACCCGGAACGGCGCCGCATCGGTGCGCAGCACTATGCTGGTGTTACGGCCCACGACCTTGTCGATGGCATCCAGTGACCGCAGCGTCGTGTACAGCGTGGGATCGGCGCGGTAGGCATCCGAGTAGATCCTGGCCGCGGCCTGCTGCGCGCTGGCCTCGGTCTTTGCCGCCTGTTCACGGGCCTGGGCCACCAGTTCCCGGGCATCGCGGTCCGCGTCCGAACGGATGGCCGCTGCCTGGCGCAGGCCGTCGGCGGTACGCTCGGCTGCAACCGTTTCACGCTCGGCGCGCATGCGCGCCACGGTGGCCATCAGTGTCTCATCCGGCAGCGTCATGCGCTCCACTCCAACCTGACCGATGTCGATGCCATAGACC
>DAIDKA010000258.1 GCA_027451085.1 Gammaproteobacteria bacterium | reverse complement strand
CCGGACCCCGGTGGCATAAAGGAAAGCATGTCCCGCAACGTCTCACTTGCCTTCATGCGCCAGCTCTGCCACCTGCGCTGGCTGGCGGTCGCCGGTCAGTCCCTGACGGTGGCTGTCGTGGCAGGCCCCATGAGCGTGGGGCTGCCGGTGGCTTTGCTGCTGGCGGGCACGGCTGCACTGGCGGCGTTCAACATTTACGTGAGCTGGCGCGTGCGCCATGGCGGCGAAGCGCGCACCGTGGAAGTGTTCCTGCACATGCTGGTCGACATCGCCGTGCTCGCGTGGCTGATCTGCCTCGGCGGCGGCATGGAAAATCCTTTTGCCTCACTGTTTCTCATACCCATCGCCCTTGCCATCCTGGCCCTGCCCCGGGGGCTGATGACTGCCACCGCCCTGGCTTCGCTCACCGGCTACTTCCTGTCCACCCATTTCGGCCGGCCGCTGCCCGATGCGCCCCGCTTTGCAGGCGGTACCTTCGGGCTGCACATGGCCGGCATGCTGGCCAACTTCATCGTCTCGGCAGTGGTCATGCTGGTTTTTTTCACCCGCATGGCCTCGGCCTGGCGCCGCAGTGAGCGGGAAGTCTCGCGCCTGCGTGACCGCTTCACCCGCAACGAGGGCATCGTCGCACTGGCAACACACGCAGCGGCTGTTGCTCATGAACTCAATACGCCGTTGGCCACGCTGATGCTGATGGTCGAGGAAATGGCCGATGACGCGCGAACCCCCGAACAGCGCCAGCAGGCCGGGACCCTGCGCTCACTGATCGAGTTGTGTCGGGACAGGGTGCGAACCCTGGCGGCCCCGGCCGGCTCCGGCGCCGCGTCATCGATGACGGTGGCACTGGACGATGTCATCGAGCAATGGCGGCTGGTCCGGCCAACCATTGCCCTGCAGCGCTCAGGCCTGCTGGCAGGCTCCGCCGGCGTCGATCCGGCGGTGGGGCATCTCCTGCAGGCGCTGCTCAACAACGCCGCTGATGCCAGTGAACAGGCCGGGGAGCACCGGGTGGACCTGCACCTTGAACTCAACACCGCGGGCCTGCAGTGCCGGATCCGTGACTACGGCATCGGCTTTGATCAGGCGCAGCCCCCACTGCCCCCGGAGTTGTTCCGCAGCGGCAAGCCCGGTGGCATGGGGCTGGGCCTGGCGCTTTCACATGCCACGGTGGAACGCCTCGGCGGCCAGATCTCCATGCAGTCGACCGGTGGCCGCGGCGTCTGTGTCGAGTTCCACCTGCCACCCGCCGCATGAGCATGCACAACGCCACGTCCGCAACCGGGCCTGCACCCCTTGCCGCAGGCCTGTTGATCGATGACGATCCGCTGTACCTGCAGACCCTGCAGCGATCACTGGCCCGGCGCCGTTACGACTCGCAGACGGCGCAGAATTTTGAAAAAGCACTGGAGCTGGCGCGACGACCCGGGCAGCGCTACGACTTTATCCTGATCGACCTCAAACTCGGCGCACACTCCGGCCTTGAGCTGATAGAACCCTTGCGGGCCCTGCATCCCGGGGCGCGCATCGTGCTGATGACAGGCTATGCCAGCGTCGCCACCGCCGTCGAGGCGATCAAGCGCGGCGCCGACAACTACCTTCTGAAGCCCACCACGGCCGCGATGATCATCAATGCCATTACCCCTGACGCGGCGGCGCAGGCGCAGGCGCAACGGGCGCCTACAATGATCCCCCTGAACCGGCTCGAGTGGGAACACATCAACCAGGCACTCACGGAGTCGAACGGCAACATCTCGGCAGCGGCGCGGCTGCTCGGCATGCACCGCAGGTCTTTGCAGCGCAAGCTGGCCAAGCGCCCGGGTCCTGAACGTCGCCAGGACGAGCCCTGGTGATGCAGCAAACCTCCTAGGGCTTGGCGACCCAGTAGCGGCACCAGGCCTTGGTGCTCACCAGCTTGCCGGGGAACAACGGACACGGCCGCCATGCGTCTGCGGCATTCCCCTGCAGCAGCTGGCAGTTGTCGCAACGCTGGCCGGGCTTGTAAGGCACGGTGCCAGCCGGCACCTTGGCGGCGTCATTGAAATACGCAAAGCTGTGGGCCTGGGGGTCAGACTGGTCCATGTGCGGCAGGGACTGCCCTGCCCGTGCGGGCTTCGCGCCGATCAGGGCGGCTGCGGGAGATGCCGCCAGGGCATATAGAAACGCCCGGCGGCCAGGGTCATTGATGGCTTTGTCGGTCATGTTCGCTCCTCTGACGACCATAAGCAGCCCGGCAGATTATGGCGGCACACCCGCCAGCGCACCTGCGACCTGTTGACGCAGGCCCGGCTGGTCCCGGGGCTGCAGACGCCTAGCCGATGGTGGCGAGCGCGGCGTCCAGTTCCGCGATCAGGTCCGAAGCGGACTCGATACCCACGGAAAAGCGTATCAGACCATCGCTGATGCCGAGTTCCGCGCGCATTTGCGGCGGCAGCCCCTGGTGGGTCATCAAGGCCGGATGTTCAATGAGGCTTTCGATGCCTCCCAGGCTCTCCCCTAACGAGAACAGCTCGCAGGCTTCCAGGAAGCGCCGCGCGTCCGCAAGCGTGCCCTTGAGCTCGGCACAGATGATGCCACCGAATCCGCCCCGCATCTGCCGCCTGGCCAGTTCGTGCTGCGGGTGGCTCGGCAGGCCGGGATAGCGGACCTTGTTCACCTTGGGGTGCTGCTCCAGGAACTGCGCGATTTTCAATGCATTGGCGCAATGGCGCTCCATGCGCACCGCCAGGGTCTTGATCCCGCGCAGCATCATGAAGCTGTCAAAGGCCCCGGACATGCTCCCCAGGCCGTTCTGCAGGAATTTGAACTGCGCCGCCAGCTCCGTGTCGCGGACCATGACCGCGCCACCCAGCACGTCCGAGTGGCCGTTGATGTACTTGGTGGCCGAATGCACCACGATGTCGATACCCAGTTCCAGCGGGCGCTGCAGGAAGGGCGTGGCAAAGGTGTTGTCGCACACCGTGATCAGTCCGCGACGCTTCGCCAGCGCCGCCACAGCGGCCAGGTCCACCAGGTTCAGCATCGGGTTGGTGGGCGACTCCGTCCAGATCATGCGCGTCTCGGGTCTGATGGCCGCCTCCACCGCTGCGAGATCCGACAGGTCCACGAAGGTGTGGGTGATGCCCGCAGAGCGGTTGCGGATCTTCGAGAACAGCCGGAAGGTGCCACCGTACAGGTCATGCGACACGACCACATGCGACCCCGCATCGAGCGTCTCCACCACCGTGGAGATCGCCGCCATGCCGGAGGCGAATGCGAACGCCGCCGCGGCGCCTTCGAGGTCGGCCAGTGCCGCCTGCAACGCATCGCGCGTGGGATTGCGCGTGCGGGCATAGTCGTAACCCTTGTGCAGCCCGGGGCTGTCCTGGACATAGGTCGAGGTCAGGTAGATGGGAGTCATGACCGCGCCGGTCAGCGGGTCGGGGCGCTGGCCGCCGTGGATGACGCGGGTTTCAAAGTCAAATTCGGGGCCGGAGTCTGGTTTGCTCATGAGCTCTCGGGCGGGCGATTTATACAGTACCTGACCTTCGATGATACTGGACTGCGGCTGCGTCCACCCTCCTTTAACATAGGCGGATGAGTGACTCCATCCGTCTGACCGGCGCCCGCCAGAACAACCTCAAGAACCTGGACCTCGAAATCCCGCTGCACGAGCTGATCGTGGTCACGGGCGTATCCGGTTCGGGCAAGTCCTCGCTGGTGTTCGACACTCTGTATGCGGAAGGGCAGCGGCGCTACGTGGAGACCTTCTCCCCCTACGCGCGCCAGTTCCTGGATCGCATGGACAAGCCGCAGGTGGACCGGGTCGAGGGCATCCCTCCGGCCATCGCCATCGACCAGACCAATCCGGTCCGCACCTCGCGCTCCACCGTGGGCACGATGACGGAACTCAATGACCACCTGAAGCTGCTGTTCGCACGCGGCGGCGCCCTGTTCTGCAAATGCTGCGGCAAGCCCGTGCGCAAGGACGATGCCGAGAGCATCCTGGCCGACCTCTCGCAGCGTGCCCGGGAGGCGGGCGACCCGCGCCTGCTGCTGTGCTTTCCCGTGCCGGTGCCGCGCAACTTCAGCGAAACCGAGGTCCGCGACCTGCTGGCCCGCCAGGGCTATACCCGGCTGCTGGAAAACCCACAGCCGGACGCCGCGCAAAAGCCGCAGACCAGACGCGCAGGAGCCAAAGCCGAAGCAGGCAAAAGCACCAAGGGCAGGAAGAAGCCGGCCGCGGATGCTGCGCCGCTTGTCATCCTGACGGTGGTGCAGGACCGCTTCCGCCTGGGGCATGCAGAAGCCGGCCGCGTACGCGAGTCGCTGGAAACCGCGCTGCGCGTGGGCCAGGGGCACGTGCACGTGCACGCGGTGGACGACTCCGATCCGCCGCGGACCACGGCGCTGTGGCGCTGGTCCAGCGCCCTGCACTGCCCGGACTGCGACCTGAGCTACAAGGACCCCAACCCCAGCCAGTTCTCGTTCAACTCGCCCATGGGCGCATGCGAGAGCTGCCGCGGCTTCGGCCGCCGCATCGGCATCGATTACGGGCTGGTCATTCCGGACGAAAACAAGACGCTGCGCGAGGGCGCGGTGCGTCCCTGGCAGACCGAGTCATACAAGGAGTGCCAGGAGGATCTGGAAAAACACGCCAGAAAGCGCGGCGTGCCCATGGACAAGCCCTGGCGTGAACTCACGCCGGACCATCGCAAGTGGGTGATCGAGGGCGAGGGTCCCTGGGAAAAGGGCTGCTGGTACGGTATCAAGCGCTTTTTTGACTGGCTGGAGTCGCGCTCCTACAAGATGCACGTGCGGGTGCTGCTGTCACGCTATCGCGCCTACACCCCCTGCGACGTCTGCCACGGCGCGCGCCTCAAGACCGAAGGACTCATCTGGCGCGTGGGGTCGCGCGAACTGGCTGATGAGGTGCTCGGCGGCACGCCGCGCTTCCGTCCCGCAGGCGTGGATTTCGGCGACGAGGTGCTGCGGAGCCTGCCCGGTCTGTGCCTGCACGATCTCATGCTGCTGCCGGCACAGCGCGCGCTGCAATTCTTCCGCAAGCTGGTCCTGCCCGGCACCCTGAACGAGGCCGCCGACCTGCTGCTGGCCGAAATCCGCGGCCGCATGGGCTTCCTGGTGGACGTCGGCCTGGGCTATCTCACCCTGGACCGCCAGTCACGCACCCTGTCCGGCGGCGAAGTCCAGCGCATCAATCTCACCACGGCGCTCGGCACCTCGCTCGTCAACACCCTGTTCGTGCTGGACGAGCCGTCCATCGGCCTGCACCCGCGCGACATGCAGCGCGTGATCACGGTGATGAAGCGCCTGCGCGATGCCGGCAACTCGCTGGTGGTGGTCGAACACGATCCGCAGATCATGCTCGAAGCCGATCGCATCATCGACATGGGCCCAGGCGCCGGCGAGCGCGGCGGCAACATCGTGTTCAACGGTTCACCGGCGCAGCTGCGGCGCAGCCGCAACTCGCTGACGGCCGACTACCTTTCAGGCCGCAAGACCCTGCCCGTCAATGGCGGCGCTGCGGCCGGCCCGGTGGTCACCGCCGCCACGGCAGGCCAGGTGGTGGCCGAGGCGCGCGCCAATCGCTGGCTGGAAATACGCGGCGTGCGCGCCCACAACCTCACGAACCTCGACGTGCGTATCCCGCTGAAACGCCTGGCCTGTGTCACCGGCGTATCCGGCTCCGGCAAATCCACCCTGGTGGAGGACGTGCTATACCCGGCGCTGCTGAAGTACCTCGGCCGGCCCAGCGAGATCCCGGGGGAGTTCGACGCCCTGAAGGGCGCCGAACTCATCGACGATGTCGTCATGGTCGACCAGAACCCCATCGGCCGCACCACCCGCTCCAACCCGGCCAGTTACATCGGCGCATTCGACGTCATCCGCGAACTGTTCGCGGCCGAACCCGCCTCGGTGGAACGCCGCTATACGGCCGGCACCTTCAGTTTCAACTCGGGCAACGGCCGTTGCCCCACCTGTTCGGGCAACGGCTTCGAGCACGTGGAGATGCAGTTCCTCTCCGACGTCTACCTGCGCTGCCCGGACTGCAACGGCAGCCGCTACCGCGACGAAGTGCTGGAGGTGAAGCGCGAAGGCGCCAACGGGCGCCGCGCCAGCATTGCAGACGTCCTGGGCATGACGGTTACCGAGGCGCTGGTTTTTTTCGCCGGCTCACGTGAGCTGGCAACCCGCCTGAAACCGCTGGCCGACGTGGGCCTCGAATACGTCAAGCTCGGCCAGCCGGTGCCCACGCTGTCGGGGGGCGAAGCGCAGCGCCTGAAGCTTGCCGGCCACCTTGCTGACGCCGCCTCGAAGGACGCGGCCACCAGCGCCAACGGCAAGCTCTTCCTGTTCGACGAACCCACCACCGGTCTGCACTTCGACGACATCGCCAAGCTGTTGCGCGCCTTCCGGCGGCTGGTGTCCTCCGGACACTCGCTGCTGGTGATCGAGCACAACCTCGACGTCATGCGCGCCGCCGACTGGATCATTGACCTGGGGCCAGAAGGGGGCGACGGCGGCGGCCGGATCGTAGTGGCAGGCACTCCTGCGCAGGTCAAAGCCTGCACCTCATCCCACACCGGCCGCGCGCTCATCGAGTACGAACAGGCGCTGGCAGAGGGCATGCAGACGCTGTCCGCAGACACTCCACTGCCAGCGGTTGCCGATGAGGCTGCATCCTATGCCGTCGCCGCACACCGCGACGGCCAGCTGGTGGTGCACAACGCCCGGGAACACAACCTCAAGAACATCGACGTGCGCATCCCACGCGACCGCTTCACCGTCATCACCGGCGTATCGGGCTCCGGTAAATCCACGCTGGCGTTCGACATCATCTTCAACGAAGGCCAGCGGCGCTACCTGGAATCCCTCAACGCCTACGCCCGCCAGTTCGTGCAGCCGGCGGCCCGGCCGGACGTGGACGCCATCTTCGGCATTCCACCCACGGTTGCGATCGAACAGCGCACCAGCCGAGGCGGCCGCAAGAGCACCGTGGCGACACTGACCGAAATCTATCACTTCCTGCGCCTGCTTTACGTCAAGCTCGGCACCCAGCATTGCCCGGACTGCGACATCGCCATCGAGCCGCAGAGCGCCTCGTCCATCGCCGCACGCCTGTTGCGTGACTACCGCGGCCGCACCGTCACCCTGCTGGCGCCGCTGGTGGTCGCGCGCAAGGGCTTCTACACCGACCTGGCCAGGTGGGCGAGCAAGAAGGGCTACCGTGAACTGCGCGTGGACGGCACCAACCTGCCCACCGCGCGCTGGCCGCGCCTGAACCGCTTCAAGGAGCACACCATCGAACTGCCGGTGGCGACGCTCGCCATGAACGCGAAGTCCGATGCCGAGCTGCACAGCGCGCTCGGACGCGCGCTGGACTACGGCAAGGGCCTGGTCAGTGCGCTGCCAGCGGGAGGGGACAAGGCGACCATGTTCTCGACCCGGCGCGCCTGCCCCGGCTGCGGGCGCAGCTTCGCCGAACTCGACCCGCGGTTGTTCTCGTTCAATTCCAAGCACGGCTGGTGCGAGAGCTGTTTCGGCACGGGCCTGTCCATCCCCGACTTCGACGAGGAGCAGACCGGCGAGGAAATCTGGTGGAACCAGTGGTTCGAGCGCGAGGCCGTGCCATGCCACGACTGCAACGGCCAGCGCCTCAACCCCGTGGCGCTGCACGTGCGGTTCCGTGAGCGCTCGATCGCCGAGTTCACCATGGATTCCATCGGCGAGGCGATCGCCTTCTTCGGCAAACTGAAGATGTCGGCACGGGAAGCTGAAATCGCACGCGACCTGCTGGTCGAAATCCGCGGCCGCCTGGCGTTCCTGACCCAGGTGGGCCTGGGCTACCTGACACTCGACCGCTCTGCGCCCACCCTGTCGGGTGGCGAAGCTCAGCGCATCCGCCTGGCCGCGCAGCTGGGATCAAACCTCCAGGGCGTATGCTACGTGCTCGATGAACCGACCATCGGCCTGCACCCCCGCGACAACGCCGTGCTGCTGGACTCACTGGCCGCGCTGGCCGCCAATCGCAACACCCTCGTGGTCGTCGAGCACGACGAGGACACCATCCGCCGCGCCGACCACGTGCTCGACCTGGGCCCCGGCGCCGGGGTGCGTGGCGGCCAGATCGTTGGCGAAGGCACGGTCGAGGATCTCATCGCCAATCCGCAGTCGATCACGGGGCGCTTCCTGCGCGAGCCGCTGCTGCATCCCGCGGTGCCGCGACGGCCGGTCGACAGCAAGACACCGCAGCTCAGGCTCGAGAAGATCAACCTGCACAACGTCGAGGGTATCGATGTCCGCATCCCGCTGGGCCGGCTGGTCGTGGTCACCGGTGTGTCCGGTTCCGGCAAGTCCACGATCGCCCGCGACGTGCTGTTCACCAACCTGAAGCACCTGGTCGGCGAGGACAAGGCGCCGGGCGGTAAGGCCGCAAAAGCAGCCAGAGCGGCCAGGACCGGGGCGGCAGGACCCAAGACCGACACTGCGCGCGGTGCAGCGGGTACGCCGCAGTTGCTGGGCTGCCGCGGGATCACAGGCTGGGAGCAGGTGGACCGGGTGCTGGAAGTCGACCAGACCCCCATCGGCAAGACGCCACGTTCCTGCCCCGCCACTTACGTGGGCTTCTGGGACGACATCCGCGCCATCTTTGCCGGCACCACCGAGGCCCGTATCCGCGGCTACACGAACAGCCGGTTCTCCTTCAACTCCGGCGATGGCCGGTGCGGCGGCTGCGAGGGCCAGGGCGTGCGCACAGTGGAGATGAGCTTCCTGCCGGACGTGAAGATGACCTGCGACGAATGCGGCGGCAGGCGCTTCAATGCCGAGACCCTCAGCGTCACCTGGCGCGGCAGGAGCATCGGCGACATGCTGGCCATGAGCATCGATGACGCCGTGGAGTTCTTCGCCTCCCATCCGCGCGTGCATCATGCGCTGAAGCTGCTGCAGGACGTGGGCCTCGGTTACCTCACCCTCGGCCAGCAGAGCCCGACCCTGTCCGGTGGCGAGGCCCAGCGCATCAAGCTGGTGACGGAACTGGCCAAGGTCCGTGGCGATGTCCGTGCCGGACCGCGTGCGAAGCCGAAGCACACCTTCTATGTGCTGGATGAACCCACGGTAGGACTGCACATGGCGGACGTCGAGAAGCTCATCACCGTGCTGCACAGGCTGATCGAGGCGGGCAACAGCGTGGTGGTGGTGGAACACAACCTCGACGTGATGGCCGAGGCGGACTGGATGATCGACATGGGCCCGGAGGCCGGCAACGGCGGTGGTCGCGTGGTCGTGGCAGGATCGCCGGCACAGGTCGCCCGTCAGGCCAGGCGCTCGCACACCGGCCGGGTGCTGGCCGGCTTCCTCAAGGAACGCACTGGCAGCTGACAGCGCCGCCTGCGCCCTGGTGCTAGCGGATCGCGGAGCTGCGATCGCCCATCCGGCCGAACAGGCGGCTGAGGCGAGAGTCGCGCTTCTCGGTCTTTACGCTCAGGTGTTTGACGTGGCTGCCAGCCTGGGTCTTGGGGCCCTCGACGCTCAGCGCATCGGCTCCCAGGATTTCCAGCGTCTCCTCCAGCGTCTCCGGTCTGCGCTTCTCGCCGGCCTGCACGCGCTTGCCGCGCGAGGCGCCCGCGCCAGGCTTGGCCTCAGGCGCAGGAGCCGCAACGGGTCTGGCGACAGAACTGGCGGCGGCCAGGGCACCGGTGGCCGGATCGATCCCCGTCGGCGGCGTGCGAGGCTCATCGTCGAACAGCTTGAATTCGGCGGACTGCTCCGGCAACCGCGCCAGCGTGGCGCTGGCTGGCGCAGCCTGCGGGGGCAAGGGCACTTGGGCGGGGCTGGATATGGCGGCGGCAGGCGCCGCAGCGGCGCCGGAGGCTCCATTGCGCTCTTTTTCGCTGACTGGCACCACGGCAACCGAGGCGAACTCTGAACGCACGTACTGGGCCACCTGCTTGGCGGAATGGGCATCAGTAAAGAACCCCAACCGCAGTCCGTACCAGCGCCGGCCGTCGCGATTGCCCTCCACGGTATAGAGCGTGTAGGCGCTGAAGATGGCGAGCGGCGGGACGCGAGTGGCATCCACCGGCTGCACTGACCATTGCAGCTGGATGGCGAAAGCCACGGGCGCCTTGGCCTGGACGGCTTGTTTGATCGCGGCGAAGGTTCCGGTCTCCTCCGGTCGCATCATCTGAATGCCGGTGTCCGACGGTGCGCCCTCGAGCACACGCAGCACCTGGGAGTCGCTCAACGAGGCATTGGCCGCGGCCGCCGGCGGCGTATCCTCATCCAGCGCCGCCATCACTTCGCGGACATTTGAACGGGCTGCCAGTGGTACCGGCGCGCGCCGGCTTCGGGTGTCCGACGTGCGTGCCGCGGTCGCAGTGCCCACAGCCTGCGCTGATGCCGACGCCGGTGCAGGAGCAGGAGCAGGCGCTGGTGCAGGGGCAGATGCCGGCGCTGCAGCCGTGGGCGCCGCCGGCTCAGAGGCAACTGCAGCGGACGCGGAAACAGTCTCGGCCTGCCGCGCGCGCAGCTTCCTGCCCGGCGCCTCACTCGCCCAGGCGCTGGGATAAATCTCGCGCACCAGCTGCAGCATGTCCTCGGCCTGGAGCAGAGAGTCGAAGTACCCCATGTGCAGGCGGAAGCGCTCGCGGCCGTCTTCCTGGCGGCGGCTGATGAAAAATTTGAAGTGGCGCAGCTGCGGGTCCTGTGGCTGCTGCAAGGCCATGGGCGTGGTGGAGGAACTGAGATTGATGACGAACTGATCCGTGCCGGGCGTGGCGGCCTGGCGTGCGGGTCCGAGTTCAGGGTCTGCGCTCGGCAGCGTTTGCGGTGTCATGGCTTTCCCCGGTTGCTGCCACGGAAGTCACGGCCGTCCAGGGTCGGGGGAAGCCGGCGTCTGCGTTCCCCAACACAGCGCCTCGTGGCAACCCCGCCGTCATAGGAACGAATCCGTTAGACCGGTGGCTTTGCGTCCCCGTCTTTCGACGGGTTTGCCCTTGGTGACCGGCAAAAAACTGCCGACCACACGTGGCATGCAGTTTCTGCAATGAAGGTCCGGGGGGTCAAGGGACGAAACTGCGGACTGGCTCGCAGAATGTGTCCCGGTGTGAATTACGTCGCATCAGGACATGCCGCGACACGACATAAGAAACGTGAACCGGGCCGCAGTCCGCCCCTGGAACCAGACATAAACTGTGGCCAGGCTTGGGGTAGTGCTGTCCTGCAGCGAAGGGCCGGCGGGCCGCTCTCTCAGACCACGGCGCGTGTTTCCAGCGCTTCATGGCCGGCGCGCGAGGACAGCAGCTCCGTCATCGCCGCAACCTGCAGTGGTTTCGCAAGATAGAAGCCCTGCACGCTGTCGCAACCCCGCTCACGCAGGAAGTCCAGCTGCTCGATGGTCTCGATGCCTTCGGCCACCACGCGTTTGCCCAGAGAGTGCGCGATCACGATGACCGTCTCCACCAGCTGCGCCGCCGTCGCATCGCCCGGCACGTTGTTGAGGAAGGCGCGATCCAGCTTCACGCAGCTCAGGGGGTGCTGCCGCAGATACGACAGCGAGGCGTAGCTGGTGCTGAAACCATCGAGCGCCAGGCGCACCCCGAGTGTCGTCAGCCGACCGACGATCCGCACGCACTCCGGGTCGGCAAATGCGGGTTCCTCAATATCGAGTTCAAGCAGCTGGGCCGGCAGTCCGTGATGGGTCAGCGCACGCCGCACGGCGCCCACGAATCCAGGATGCCGCAGCTGGCGCGCCGAAACGTTCAGCGACAGCGGCGGGGGCTCCAGGCCCTGCGCCCGCCACTGCGCCAGCTGCTCGCAAGCCGCCTCGAGCACCCAGCCGCCGATGTCGACGATGAGGCCGCTTTCCTCGGCCGCGGGCACGAAGTCGCCCGGCACGCGCATGCCGGAGCGCTGGGTCTGCCAGCGCAGCAGCCCTTCCAGGCCCGTGAGCGCACCGTCGCTGGTGGCGTACTGCGGCTGGTAGAACAGCGAGAACTCACGCTGCCGCAGCGCCAGCTGCAGGCCCGTCTGCGTAGGTGCGGGCTTGGCCCCTCCCATGGCAAGGTCATAGGCCACTGCCCGGCCGCGGCCCAGATCCTTGGCGCGGTACATGGCGGTGTCCGCGTTGCGCAGCAGTTCTTCGATGCTGGCGCCATCCTCGGGATACATCGCCATGCCGATGCTGGCGCAGATGTAGTGGTCGCGCCCGCCGATGCGCACCGCCTGCCGCAGCGATTCCACGATGCGTTCGCCCACGGCGGCGGCGGCGTGCGTGGAATCGACATCACGCAGGATCACGGCGAACTCATCGCCACCCAGGCGGGCGACCGTATCGTGCTCCTTGACGCAGGCCCGCAGGCGCTGGGCCGCTATGCACAGCAGCTGGTCGCCAGCCGCATGACCCGCCGTATCATTCACCTTCTTGAAGTGATCGAGATCGACGTACAGCACGCTGCCCCGGGCCATGCCCGCCACCGCGCTGTCGATCTCCGGTGACAGCGTGCTGGCGAACAGGACGCGATTGGGAAGACCGGTCAGCGGGTCGTAGTGGGCCTGGCGATACAGTTGCTCCTCGCGCGCACTGCGCGCCAGCACCACACCCAGGCGCTGCACCAGTTCGGTGCCAGCCTGGGCCAGCTGGGCGCCGGTGCCGGGAGCCTCGGAAAAACCGACGGCAAGAATCGCTCGCAACCCATCGTTCAGCAGCACGGGCCAGACCCAGAAGAACTCGGCGCCCTGGTCCCGCAGCGGACGCAGGAAGCTGTGGCGCACTTCCTCGCAGCGCGTAACCGTGAGTCCGGAGGTTGCAGCTGCCAGGGTCGCCATCATGCGTTCATCGAGCGCGACGCGGCTGAGGGGCAGCCCCGAGTCCCGGTCCGAGGCCATGAAGACACGCCCGCGCGCGCAGGCCTCGGTGTCACGCAGCACGATGGCGGCGGTGTGGCAGGCGGTCATGCGCTGCACACGCGTGAGAATCGCATCCACCGCCTGCTCCAGGTCATCGGCTGCCAGCAGCAGGCGGTCGATTTCACCCAGGACCTGCAGACTCAGGTTGCGCTCCTGCAGGGCAGCGGAGGCACGGTTGAAGGCACCAATCATGGTGCGCCAGTCGTCCCTGCCAGCGTCCGCAAGTTGCGACCCACCCTCGCCGCCCAGCTGTTGCAGGCCGTGCAACAACGCCTGGATGCCGGGCATGTAGCGGCGCACCATATGGATCACCGCTGCTCCAGCGCACAACAATGCCACGACGGACCCGGCCAGCCACAGCGCCGGCAGGGACAGGCCGGGCGCCATGTGCGCCAGCCATGCAACCAGCGACATCGGGCCGATGGTGCAAAACGTCACCGTCAGGGCAATGTGGCGGATCATCCGGCTTTTGATGGCCGTCCGAAACATCCGGGTTTTGATTTCCTTACGGTTTGCGGTGAAGGGGGCGAACGGCTGGATGCGGCGCGCCTCGGTAAATGAGGCCCTATTGTATGAGTTTCGGGGGCTGGCGTCCGTAACGAGGTACCGGTAAGTGGACGGAAAGACAGCTGACACCCACGTGACACATTCCATAACTCCCGCCAGGCGCTCGTGGTTCAGGGATTGACACCGGCACGGTCACAGAAAATCGAAGCCCATCTGCCCGGACATGCCTCCCGGCGGCCTGAACAGCGTCG
Source organism: Gammaproteobacteria bacterium (assembly GCA_027451085.1). Taxonomy (GTDB): domain Bacteria; phylum Pseudomonadota; class Gammaproteobacteria; order Steroidobacterales; family Steroidobacteraceae; genus DAIDKA01. Next base: position 9,079 of record DAIDKA010000258.1, on the reverse strand, counting down.
TGGACAATGCTGGCATGCGTCCGGATCCCAGGCCCGCGCGCCGCCGTGCCAGCTCAAAGCGCCGGCGCAACAGCTCGGCGAAGGGTCCCGCGCCACGCATGCGGACACCGAAGCGCGGATCATTGTCACGACCGCCACGCAGGTCCTGCACCAGGGACATGACGTGTGCAGCCCGCAGCGGGTAGTGCTCGGCCAGCCATTCCCGGAACAAATCCTTGACTTCGTGCGGCAGCCGCAGCACCACATAGCCGGCGCGGACCGCCCCGGCCCGCGCCGCCGCGGCCACCAGGTCCTCCAGTTCCTCATCGTTGATCACTGGAATGACCGGCGCCACCAGCACGCCGGTGGGCACACCGGCGGCGGTGAGTTCGCGGATCATGCGCAGGCGCGCCTGAGGCGCCGCCGCGCGGGGTTCCATGATGCGTTTGACCTCGGGATCCAGCGTGGTGAGGGACACCATGACACTGACCAGCCCGTCGCGCGCAAGTTCAGCAAGAAGGTCCAGGTCGCGCAGGACCAGCACGCCTTTGGTGACGATCGTCAGCGGGTGATGGCAGTCGCGCAGCACTTCGAGAATGGAACGCGTTACCTTCAGTTTCCTTTCAAGCGGCTGATACGGATCGGTGTTGGCGCCGAGAGTGATGGGCTTGCAGACGTAGCCGCGCTTGCCGAGTTCAGCGCGGAGCAGCATCGCCGCGTCCTGCTTGTAGAAGATGTCGGTTTCAAAATCGAGGCCCGGCGAGAGTCCCATGTAGGCGTGACTGGGGCGGGCATAGCAGTTGTGGCTGACTATGCCATTGGCGATGAAGTCACCCGTGGCAGTGGTGATGTCATACAGGCGCATCGCTCTGCCCAGCTTCACAACCGAGATCACCCCGAGCCTGGCTGCACTTCTGACGGTCTGACCGGTGATGTCCCGTTTGCGGCTGATGACCGGATCGAAGCTGTGGAAGAACCGCAGATGCTCACACAATCCACCGACCACTCTGACCACGGTCACCGGCTTGCGATCCTGGTGGGACACATGCTCCAGAACAAACCTGAAGCCGAAAACCGCCAAGGCTTCAGCGAGCCTGCTGATGATCGCTGGATCGGTGTTCGAGATTCGGAGGATTCCGCCACTGTAGCCACCTTCCGCATCGAACATCCCTGACAGAAAGCCGGCGTACCACGACTTCGACGGCGCCGGTGACCAGGCGATGATCCGCCAGATCTGATTCACCTTGTCACACGCAGAGGTGCGGATGGCATACATGGGACGGTGCGTATCCGACCCTGCGGTAAAACGGAACCGGTTTGTTTCGAGCCTCTCCAGGCTCAGGAAAAAGTGTGCCCGTTCCAGCGCCTCGTCATCGCACAGTGCCAATCTGAAGCTGGTAATCCTCGATCCACCCTGTCCGTTACGGGGATACGAATAGTCACCCAGGGTTCCGTCGCCGCGGATCATTCCGCATAGATATCCCCAGCGAAAATCCCGGTCTTTCTCAATTGGGGCCGCAAAGGCCCCGACACCCATCAGCTTGTTGTTGACTGTCAGGTGTGGGCGGGTATCGCGCCCTTGTTCTGTGCCGGTCACGAACTTCCAGCCACGCTCGGTCAGGAAACGATGATCCGGCCCTGCAACCAGCTCAGTGCCATCTTCGAGCGTGATCCGATAAGCCGGCTTGACGACGCTCCAGTGCGCCAGCACGGTGGTCTTGACGTACCTTCGGTACCAGCCCTGGCGGACGGTGCCATAGATTTCCTGGCCGACGCGCAATGCCCCGATGGGCCGCGTCGTGCCATCGGCCAGCAATATGGGGGTATCGCCACTGACGCAGTATGGACATCCGTGCTCGCATCCCCGGTACGGATTGATCGACTGCTCGAACGGGATGTCCGGCGAGTCATTGGTGCTGATGATCGAGCGCGCGCGCTCCGGCATCACCCGGGTTGCGATGCTGTCGGGCAGTTCCTGCGCGTACCAGCCGTCGTCCACGGCTTCGGTGCGGGTGGCATCGAACCGCCCGGGCGGGCTCGACAGCGCGCCGCGGCCCTTGAAATTCTGCGCCATGATGATACTGTATCAACATACAGTACTCACGCAAAATGCTGGAATGGCCCTGCTTTGTTGGCGATCATCCAGGTATGAACACAGCACTGACCCACGCAGCCGCATTGGCTGCGAGCCTGCTCCTGTCCGGCGCCGCGCAGGCGTCCACGGCGGACGCCGCCTTCGCGGCCGTCTCTGCCCGCTACCTGAACGACTTCATGGCGATCACCCCGGTGGAGGCCACGCAGCTGGGTGACCACCGCTTCGATGACCGCATCGACGATCTCAGTACCGCGGGCCGGGAACGCAACGCAAGGCTCAGCCGCCAGCTGATCGACGCCATCGACGCCATCGACATCCACCAGCTGTCGCGCGCCAACCAGGTGGACGCCCGCCTGCTGCGCCACGCACTCGAATACAATCTCTGGCATCTCGAAACCCTGCGCGACTGGAGCTGGGATCCGCTTGCCTGGACCAGCCTGGCCGGCGACTCCATGTACCTGCTGCTGGCGCGCGACTTCGCGCCGTTGCCGCAGCGCATGGATCATCTCGCCGCGCGCCTTGCGGCGCTGCCGCTCCTGATGCGCCAGGAGCGCGAGTCCCTGGTACCCCGGCGTGTGCCGGCCATCCACGCCACCACAGCCGCAGCGCAGAACGCGGGCCTGATCTCGATCCTGGATGAGGTCATCGAGCCGCAGCTGGACCAGCTGCAACCTGGGGAGCGCGGGCGCGTGCAGCGGGCCATGGACCAGGCCCGCGCCGCCATCCTGGAGCAGCAGACCTGGATCGAGAAGACCCTGGTGCCGCAGGCGCACGGCGATTTCCGCCTGGGCAGGAAGCTGTACGATGAGAAGCTGGCGTTTGAACTGGACTCACCGCTGTCACGCCGGGAAATCCGCAGGCGTGCCGAAATAGCCATCGCAGCCACACGCGCGCGTATGTACGTGATCGCCCGCACGGTGCTCACCGGCCGGCCCGGCGCCCCGGCACTGCCGGAAAAGCCCACGCCGGACCAGCAGCAGCAGGCCATCGAGGCGGCGCTTGCGATCGCCTACGCCCAGCAGCCCGCCCGCGACAAGGTGTTCGATGCCGCCAAGGCGGCCTTCGCCCAGGCGCGCGACTTCGTGCGCGCCAAGGATCTCGTGACCCTGTATCCCGACCCGCTGGAAATCATCCCCATGCCGGAGTTCCAGCGCGGCGTGGCCCTGGCCTACTGCGATGCGCCCGGTCCGCTGGACACCGGCCAGAAGACCTTCTACGCCGTCGCGCCCATCCCGCAGGACTGGACCGATGCACAGGTCCATTCCTACCTGCGTGAGTACAACACCCGCGCCATCAGCGAGCTGACCATCCACGAGGCCATGCCGGGGCACTACGTGCAGCTGGCGCACGCCAACCGCTACCACTCCCCGCTGCGCGCCACGCTGCAGTCCGGCTCGTTCATAGAGGGCTGGGCCATGTACGCCGAGCTCATGATGAGCGAGCAGGGCTACATGAGCGGCGATCCGCTCATGCAGCTCATCGACCTCAAGTGGTATCTGCGCGCCACGGCCAACGCCATCATCGACCAGGGCGTTCACGTCGACGGCATGACCCGCGGCCAGCTCATGCACTTACTGGTGCACGACACCTTCCAGGAAGAGAGCGAGGCCGCCGCCAAGTGGGTGCGAGCCGAGCTGAGTTCGGCACAGCTGCCCACCTACTTCGTGGGCGTGCAGGAGCACCTTGCCCTGCGCGAAGAGGCACGCAGGCGCTGGGCCGCGTCATTCACGCTCAAGCGCTACAACGACACCGTGCTGTCCTTCGGCTCCCCGCCGGTGCGCTACGTGCGTCAGCTGATGTTCGACCTTCCGGTGCAGTGATGACCCCTGACCAGGAACGCAGCCGGGGTTCGCTGGCGCACATGTCGGCGCTGTGCTATGAACCAAGGAACATCAGGTAGGCCGGGTTGGTGCTTTCCTCGGTGTAGGGGTAGTGCAACGCCCGCAGGTGGTCGGTGAGCTGGGCACGCTCAGCCTGCGGCGCCTGGATGCCGCACAGCACTCGGCCGTAGTCCGAGCCGTGGTTGCGGTAGTGGAACAGCGTGATGTTCCAGCGCGTGCCCACCGCCTGCAGGAACCGCAGCAGCGCGCCCGGACGCTCCGGGAACTCGAAGCGGTAGACGATCTCGTCGGTGAGGCCGCGGGCGTGGCCCCCGATCATGTGGCGCACATGCAGCTTGGCGACCTCGCTCCCGCTCATGTCCTGCACCGTATAGCCCGCCTGGTGCAGTTGCTTCAGCACCGTGTCCTTCTCCCCGTGACCCTGGGACAGACCCAGGCCCACGAAAATGCGTGCCGCCCGCCCATGCTCGTAGCGGTAGTTGAACTCCGTGATGCTGCGCGAGCCCAGCGCCTCGCAGAACTTGAGGAAGCTGCCGGGCAGCTCCGGGATCTCGGTCGCAAACAGCGCCTCGCGTTCGGCGCCGATGTCGGCGCGCTCCGCGACATGCCGCAGGCGGTCGAAGTTGACATTGGCGCCGCTGTTGATGGCGACGAGCCGCCTGCCCTGCCAGCCGTCACGGGCCACGACCTTCTTGAGGCCGGCCACGGCCAGCGCACCCGCCGGCTCCACGATGCTGCGTGTGTCCTCGAAGATATCCTGGATGGCCGCACACATTTCGTCGGTGCTGACCAGCACGATCTCGTCGACATGCTCGCGCACCAGCTGGAAGGACTCCTCGCCCACGCGCTTGACCGCCACGCCATCGGCGAACAGGCCGACCCGTTCCAGCAGCACCCGCTTGCCGGCATTCACCGAGTCGTGCATGGCGGCGGAGTCCACCGGCTCCACCCCGACGATGCGCAGCCGCGGGTACAGGTATTTGAGATAGGTGGCGACACCGGCGATCAGACCACCGCCACCGACCGGGACAAACACCGCGTCGAGCTCGCCGGCGGTCTGGCGTGCGATCTCCACGCCGATGGTACCCTGTCCCGCGATCACGTCCGGATCGTCGAAGGCGTGCACGTACACCAGGTTGCGCTCGCGCACCAGTTCCTGCGCGCGGTCGAAGGCAGCGTCGTAGTCGTCTCCCTCCAACACCGCCTCGGCCCCCAGGTCCAGCACCGCCTGTACCTTGATGCTCGGTGTGGTGCGCGGCATGACGATGACCGCCGGGATGCCGCGGTGTCGCGCGGCCAGCGCCACCCCCTGAGCGTGGTTGCCTGCCGACGCACAGATCACACCGCGCTTCGCGGCCGACTCCGACAGGTGCGCGATGCGGTTGAAGGCGCCGCGCAGCTTGAAGGAGAACACAGGCTGCAGGTCCTCGCGCTTGAGCAGGACGCGGTTGCCCAGGCGGCGGGACAGGCGCGGTGCCTCTTCCAGCGGCGATTCGATGGCGACGTCGTAGACGCGCGCCTTGAGGATGCGTTCGATGTAGGGGTTGGTCATGGCCCCAGTCTACGACAGGGCGGCGAGCCGCCGCGACCGCCGGTGGCCTGTTTACGCCTCGGTCCGATGCGGCAGCATGCGGTCCTGCACGGCCAGCACCACGTCCCGGCGGTAGACCTCGCCCAGCAGGTTGTTGCTCCACTGCCCGCTGGTGACGGGGAGCACATTGGCCCCGGCGCGCAGAAAGCAATCGAGCGCCGACCCCAGGGACATGTCCGGCGTCAGGGTCTCGCCCACCGGGGTGGAAACGCTGCGCGCCGCGGCGGCGGCATCCAGCTGCTGCCGGCGCATCCGCGGCACCAGCTGCCGCAGGTCCAGCCAGCCCACCAGTTCAGCCCCGTCAGTCACGTACACCCGTTCCAGCGGCCGTTTGGGCAGGCCTGCGAACATCGTCCCGAGGCTGGTTTCGCCCTCGACCACCGCCCCGGGCGGCCGGATCAGCGCGCCCACCGACCCCAGCTGCCACTCGCCCCTTTCATGTGGCGGGACGGAAAGCGCCGCGTGATACACGGACTCGCCACGCTGGTAGACCTTGGCGGTGTAATGCGCGGTGACGCATGCCAGCATCAGTGGCAGCACCATGTCGTAGTCCAGTGTCATCTCAAACAGCATCAGGATGGACGTCAGCGGCGCATGCGTGGTTGCCGCCAGGAACCCGCCCATACCAGCCAGCGCGTAGGCGGTCGCCCCCGAGGTGATCGTGGGCAGCAGCGGGTGCAGCACGCCACCGAACAGCCCGCCGATGGCGCAGCCCAGGAACAGTGTCGGTGTGAACACCCCGCCCACGGCGCCGGAACCCACCGTGGCCGACGTGGCCAGCACCTTGGCGGCGAGGATCGCCAGCAGCCACCAGCCCGCGAGCTGCGCGTTGAGGATGCCGTTGACGGATGCAAAGCCATTGCCCCACACCTGCGGCGCCACGATCGAGATGATCCCGACGATCAGCCCCCCCAGTCCCAGCTGCCATTGCAACGGCAGCCGCAGGCGCAGGAAACACGACTTGGCGAAATTCAGCAGGGCCAGGAACGGCGGCCCCAGGTGCCCCAGCAGCACGCCGAGCACCACGAAGAAGACCAGCTCCCAGTTGGAAGCGACGGTGATCTTCGGCACCTCGTACAACGGGGCATAGCCCATGAAGCGGTGGATGGTCGCGCTGGCGGTGACCGAAGCCACCACGAGCGGGCCGAAGCTCTCCATTGAGGTGTTGCCGAGAACAATCTCCGACACGAACAGCGCGCCGGAGATCGGCGCGTTGTAGGCGGAGGCGATGCCGGCCGCGGCGCCACAAGCGACCATCAGCCGCAGGCGGGGCACCGGCGCCCGGCCGAGCAGGCCCACCCGCGAACCGCACATGGCGGCCAGCTGCACCATCGGGCCCTCGCGCCCGATGGAACCGCCGGAGGCGATGGTGAGCAGCGAGGAAAAGCTGTTGGCCAGCGTGGCGCGCACACTGATCCGGCCGTCACCGGAACGCACCACTTCCATGTAGTCCACCATGCGCGCCGGCAGCATCCTGCCTGCCAGCCGCAGCACGAACCCGGCCAGTATCGCGCCGCAGCTGGGCAGCAGCAGCCGGTGCCACCAGGGCATCGCGGCCGCAGCGCGCACCAGGCTGGTGGTCTGCCCCGTGAACAGCAGCTCCAGGGACTGCAGGCCTTCGCGGAACGCGATGCTGGACAGCGCTGCGCACAGTCCCACCAGCGCGGCCCAGAACACCACGCCGGCCAGGTCCTCGTGCCCCAGCAGCAGCAGGCGCAGGCGCGTGAACAGCGACCAGGGTCCCGCGGGCGTTCGTCCGTCCGGTTGCATCACCACCATGCCAGCCTGCGCAGCGTCAGTGCGGCTCGGCTTGCGGGGATTCCGCCGACGGCTGCACCACGTACCGGAACAGCATCCGGCCGATAAGCACGGCGTCCCCGTCCTTCAGCAGCTGGCGCGTGATCTTGCGGCCGTTGACGTGCACACCGTTGGTGCTGCCGAGGTCCTCGATCACCGCCTGGGTGGCGGACGTCATGATGAGCGCGTGATGCCGGCTGATGTAGCCGGCGTCGATCTGCAGGTCGTTGTCGCTGGTGCGGCCGATGGCGGTGCGGCGTCCTAGCACGTGGATGACCTCCTGTCCGTTCTCCATGCGCACCAGCAGCCGGGCGCCTTCCTTGAGCATCTCGTGCGGCATCGTCGAACCCGTCCCGGATCCCAGCTGCCGGATGCTGCGCCGTATGTTATCCACCAGCGCCTGGCTGTGCACCGCCTCGGTTTCGAGGTGCTGCATCATGGAGTCGCGCTCCTGGCGCCACTTTTGCGCCTCTTCGAGCTGCGCCTTGAGATCCGTGATGGTCTGTGTCATCTCTCCGACATCGCGGTCCCGGCGTTCGAGTTGCGCGGCCAGTTCGCGTGCGCGCGCCTCGCTGGCCGCGATCTGCGCCAGCCGGTTGGCGTGCTGGGCCGTGACCTGCTGCACGGCCACCACGTGCTCATCCGTCTGCTCGTGCAACTGCGCCAGCTCAGCCAGGGCGGCGGCATGCAGTTCCTTGAGCTGCGCATAAGCCCGCTCCAGCGTCCGGTGGGCATCAGCGGCGGCATGCTGCGACTCGGCCTGCGCCTGCAGCCGCGCCGCGGCCTCCTGCTCCACGCGGCTCACCTGCGCGGCACGCATGGCGGCCTGGTCCATCAGCTGCCGGATGGTGGAGCGCAGTTCCTCGTTCTCGCGGGCGTGCACATCCGCCTCGCCAGCGCTCGTACCCAGGCTGGTCGAGAGCCGCGCCAGCTCATTCTCCAGCGACTTGATGCGCAGCGCGCGGGATTCCAGCTCCAGTTCGAGTTCACCGGCGTGTGTGTTGCCGTGGTCGACCTCGCTGGCCAGCTGGCCTACCTTCAGTTCGCGCGCGTTGAGCTGTTCGTCGAGCTGCTGCAGCTGCGCCTCGAAGAGGCCGCGACGGGCCTCCAGCGACTGCAGCGCCTCCAGCTGCGCCGCAGCGCGAATCCGCGCTTCCTCGAGGTCATGGTACAGGCGCGCATTGGCGGCCTCCCGCAGCCCGGTGTCCATGCGCAGCTGCGCTTCACGCTGCGCCAGCAACACCTGTGTGTCCTGGTCCTTGCGGGCAAGCTCCGCCCGCAGCCCGGTCTCGCGCTCATTGGCCTCCTGCAGCTGGGAATCGCGGGCCCGGATGATCTCCTCCAGCTCCTGGACTCGCGCTTCGTACAAGGTGTTGGCCGTGCGCGCACCGGTCAGCTCGACCTGCAACGCACCAACCTGCGACCGCAGCTGCTCTTCGACCGGTCGCACACCGGCAGCCGCGCCGGCCGCCGACACGACGATGGACTGCGTGGTCTCGCCATTCAACCGCCCCACGGCGAACTCATCGAGCACGGGCAGCTCCGCGGTGGACTCGAGGTCATCCGGCTCCGGCAGGTGCTCGCTGGTGGCGTTCATCGCTTGGCGCTATCCCTTGAGGAAGTCCCGCAGCACCGGCGCCAGCACGGCCGCCTGCGCCTCGAACAGGTCACTGCCACGCAGGTCAGGCAGCTCCACGGCACGCGCCTTCGACAGCAGCTCACGCGCACGCGAATCACCGGGTTCGTCGCGGGACCGCAGCAGCAGCGCCGGCTGCG